>NZ_JADCNN020000020.1:0-88135 GCF_014947195.2 Paenibacillus rhizolycopersici
ATCCTCGAAACCAAAGGTCTTTTATGAAAAACTAATTTTTGATGAGCGACAAAAACTCCGCCCGAGCGGCTGCATCCTTGCGGAAACTTCCGCGTACGGCTGAGGTTACGGTCTTGCTGCCCGGCTTCTTGACGCCGCGGGCGCACATGCATAGATGCTCGCCTTCGACGACAACCATCACGCCTTTCGGCTGCAGTACCTCGTCCATGATGTCAGCAATCTGCGAAGTAATCCGCTCCTGCACCTGCAAGCGGCGAGTCACCGCTTCAACCAGACGGGCCAGTTTGCTGAGCCCGGCGATCCGGCCGCTCGGAATATAGCCGATATGGGCTTTACCGAAGAAAGGCGCCATATGATGCTCGCATTGACTGTAGTAGACGATATCTTTGACAATGACGAGTTCCTCGTGATTCTCCTCGAAGGTCACGCCCAGTACGTCACGGGGATCCACTTCATATCCGGCAAAAATCTCCTCATACATCCGGGTCACCCGGGCCGGGGTTTCGAGTAGTCCTTCACGTTCCACGTCTTCCCCGATCAATTTCAGGATTTCCCGAACATGATGTTCAATTTGCTCCCGATTGTCGCCTACCTGCTTGTTTACATAATCTTTCAATCCAGCCATCTTCAGCGCCTCCTCCCTTCACATGAAATATGTGAAACGTTTCATTATTTTTTCTTCTTTGTCGGACGGCCCGGTACCGGCGCTTGTCCGCCTTGATTTTTCATCATCTGCTGCGCGCGTTGCATCTGTTTACTGTTCAGGTTATACCCCATTTGCTTCGCCATCTTTTGCAGCATCTCCGGATCGCTCTGCATCTTCGTTAGCTGTCTGCGGAGGTAAAATACCCCGATCGCGAAGCCGCCGACCAGCCCGACGATTAAAGTAATGATTGGAATAACGATATCCATGCTTCAGCCACCCCTGGATTATAATCGTGCAGCCCCTGCTATAAAGGCCGGCGCACTCCAAATATCATAGCATCCAGCCTGCCGCGATTCAAGGATTCAGGCCAAAACCGCCTCGATAAACAACGTGGTTTCCGTCGCCAGGTCGACTTCGTTCACGTCCAACTCGTCGCCGGTTCCCCGCACGATCCGAATGACCGGTCGGCCCGGCAATCCCCGGTGCTGCCTTACAACCACGCCGGTCTCCTTCGTTCCGAGCCGGACCGAGGTTCCGTTCGGATAAACGGAGATGATGCGCGTAAATTCTACAAGCACCTCGTGATCCAGCTCCTGTTCGGAGCAGGCCATCATATGCTCGCAGGCCTCATGCGGTAACAAAACCCGCCCATCCTTACTTCCGCCGCTGATCAGGTTGTCGTACATATTGGCGACCGCGACGATCCTCGGGAACAGATGGATTTCCTCTCCCGCGAGCTTCCGCGGTATGCCGTTACCGTCCGGACGCTCATGATGTTGCAGCGCCGTATGGGCGATTAGCAGATTAAATTCGCGTTTATGACGCAGCAACTCGTATCCCCGCCACGTATGGTGGTTTTTGGGGTCCTCTGGATCGGCTCCCTCTGGCAGTTCCAACGATTTGCCGATATCGTGCAGCATCGCGCCGATGGCCAAATCCTTGAGTTGGGAATATCCCAACCCCAGGTTAAGTCCAATCATGGACGAAATCAGGCTGACGTTAACCGCGTGAAGATAGGCGGCATTATCCGCCGTCCGAATATCGGTAAGCTGCAACAACACTTCCTTGCTATTCAACACGTCGGTCAGCAGAGAGTCGACGCTGTTGCTGATTTTGCGCGTGCTCCAGTCCTTCCCGGAGCGGATCGCCTGCAGCGTTTCGGACATCTCCCGGAACACCGCCTGTTTGGTCGATTCGCTGAGCACGTCTTCGATTTCGATATCCTCGTAATCCGGATCCTTAATATATAACATCGTTACGCCGATCCGCTTCAGCGTGTTGATCATGAACACCGTAAGCTGAACCCCTGACGACAATAACACGGTCCCGTTAGCCGAATACACGGTTTTCCCCAGATGTTGCCCCGGTTCGATATCCTCGATATTGATGAAACGCATCTATGTTATCCCCCTTGCCGGATATCAATCCCCGATGGAAGCCTGCAGCTTCTGCTCGGCGGTCCGAAGCCGAACCCGCACTTCTTCCTCCTGCTCGGCGTCAAGCGCCCGGCCGATCGCTTCTCCGGCCTCCATGCCCCCGATTTGGCTTAATGCCCAAGCTGCGGTTCCCCTTAGCTCTGGACGTGGATCATGAAGCAGTATATCTATTAATTTCGGCACGGAAGTCGGATCTTTGAAGTTACCTAGCGCAATAACTGCATTGCGTTGGATCGGTTTCTTGCCTCTCCAGGCTGCGGCGCTGTCACCGAAACGTTCCTTAAATTCGCGATTGCTTAAGTCTAGCAGCGGCAGCAGCAGCGGTTTGACCTTCTCCGGGTCCGGCGCCAGCTCCGGCCGATGGTTCCATGACTTGCCTTTGTTCTTCGGGCAGACGACTTGGCACGTATCGCAGCCGTACAGACGATTGCCGATTTTAACCATAAATTCTTCATCTACAAACCCTTTGGTCTGCGTCAAAAAAGAAATGCAACGCTGTGCGTTCAGTTCGCCGGGGCCAACTAACGCTCCCGTCGGGCACGCGTCGATGCACTTGGTGCAGTCGCCACAGTCCTCCGTTACCGGCGAGTCCGGAGGAAACGGCACGTTCGTGATCAACTCGCCGAGGTAAATCCACGAGCCCCACTTCGGGGAAATGATCGCGCAGTTTTTGCCCTTGAAGCCAATCCCTGCCCGCTCCGCCACCGCTCGATCTACCAATGCCCCGGTGTCAACCATGCTTTCGATTCGCGCTTCGGGTACGCGTTCGCGGATAAAGCCCTCAAGCTTCTCCATCGCTTCGCGGAGCACCTGATGATAGTCCTGTCCCCAGGCGGAACGAGCCAGGATGCCCCGCCGCTCGCCAGGCGCCGACTTCGGAGGATTCTCCATCTTCGACGGATACGCTACCGCGATCGAAATCAGCGAAGCCGGCTGCGTAAGCGACAATTCCGGATACACCCGTTTATTTAGATCCGGCTCTTCAAAGCCGGATTCGTAACCTTTGTCGCGCCGGTCCTCCAGAATCGCTTTCAGCGACACAAACGGATCAGCGCTGGCAAATCCGACATCGTCGATGCCGAGCTCCGCCGCCGCTTCCTGGATCTCCCGCTTCAGCTCGGCCCAGCGGCTATCCCCAGCCGGTAAACGGGCAAAGCCAGTTTCCGTCATCGGCATCTCTTCCCCCTCCTTGCTGTTCATGTTGCTGTTATGGTAACAAAGCATTATTTTTCAAGAGGACAACCGCTTAATCGCTTCCCGAGCCAACAGGTCGCAATGATTGTTCAGCTCGTTGTCGCTATGCCCCTTCACTTTCACGTATTCCACCTTGTGGATGCCCATGAGCCGCCAAAGTTCTTCCCAAAGGTCGCGATTCTCGACAGGCTGGTTTTTGCTGTTCTTCCATCCGTTCTTAAGCCACCCGCGGATCCAATTCTGTTGAAAACAGTTGACCACGTAGGCGGAGTCGCTGTAGACCTTCACCTGGCAAGGCTCCTTCAAATGGCTGAGCGCTGAAATGACCGCTTGAATCTCCATACGGTTGTTCGTCGTCATTTTCTCGCCGCCGGACAGGTCTTTGCGATGCCCGTTAAACAGCAGCACTGCGCCCCATCCCCCTGGACCCGGATTCCCGGAGCAGGCCCCGTCCGTATATATCATAACTTCCTTCACGATTCATCCTCCCAAACAAACGGCTTATAAATCACGGATCTTGGCAATCGGCCAAAAAACGAATTCAGCACGGCCAACGATCCATTTCTCTTTCACGGTGCCAAAGTAACGGCTGTCTTTGCTCCGTCCGGCATGGCGGTTATCGCCCATCACAAAATAATCCCCCGCGCCGAGTTGAACCTCCGACATGTCACCGTCTTCGATCGCCGAGTCGGTGTACGGTTCGTTCTGGGACTCCCCATTTATAATCAATTGGCCGTCCCGTACCTCGACCGAATCACCCGGTACCGCCACGACTCGCTTAACCAGAAACGGTTTCCGATCGGCATCGACGCTGGGATCCTTCAGCACAACGACTTCGCCGCGTTTCGGATGGCCAAACCGGTACACCATCTTGTCCACGAACAGCCGCTCCTGCTCCTCCAAGGTAGGTTGCATCGACTGCCCCTTCACCATCGACAAATTAAACACGAATACGTTTAACAGCATCATGATCACGAAGGCGATGACGATCGTCTTCAACATTTCCCATATTTCCGCAGCCCAGCGACTCTGCGGCTTGCCGGCGGATCCCTCGAGGTCCGCTTGTGCCTTGCTTTCCGAATCCATGACCGGTTCCATCTTACACCTCATCAAATTTAAACAATCTATATAATAGAAAAGCATATCCTTCACCCATTTGCAATGGATGGAAGATATGCTTCAACATTTCCCGAATTTGCTTCGGGACGTTTTTCATCAATTGGATCCCGTCAATGTCCGAGCTGCCGCGATGCCAAGCTTCTGGAATGCTTCCAAAAACTTGCTGGCTCCATAGCCCATCGCTTCATACAACGGCATGATCGCTTTATTGTGTTCGTCTCCGGCGACCATAATCCGACGGACATTCCGCTGCTGGAATCGTTGTTCCATCGCGGAAACGAGGCTGCGGCCGACGCCGCGCCGACGGTACTCAGGGTGCACGGCCATGCGATAAATGCATCCCGTATTCTGATCGATCGTCCCGATCAATACCCCTTTGATCTCTTCCTCGACTTCCGCAACCATAATCAGTTCGGAATCCCAGGAAAGTTGTCTGGCAAACGCGCACTTGGTATCTTCGTAGCAATCTTCCGATAAGGCCACCTGCAATAGCTCCATCACTTGATTTACATCACTCAACTGAAAGGAACGAATACGCATGCTATGATCTCCCTTTTCTTCACGCAAGATAGGCCGATGTAAAAAAAGAACCCCCCTGTTTTACATCAACCGAATATTTGATTCCAGACAAAAAACGAGGAAAAAACTCTTTCCTTGTCCATTAAACCATAGATATCCCCCAAATACATCATTTTTCTTCTGAAAGCGCTTTATATTAAGCGTTTACAATTATGAACTTTCGCAAAATGTCCTTAACCGACTCACAGTTATGCATATATTTTTATGCATTACCAATAATAGGATTGTTATGCAGGTGTAATACGGAAGGGGCTTTCCTGCTAACTTTTTACACAAGGATGACGAGACTTGATCCAATTCAAACGGGAGGTAAGATCGAACATGGCACATGAATTGCCTGCGTTGCCCTATCCGGCAAACGCATTGGAACCTCATATTGATGAACAAACGATGAATATCCACCATGACCGGCACCATAATACCTATGTAACCAACCTGAACGCAGCTCTGGAAAGTGCGCCTGACCTGCAGGGCAAAAGCGTGGAGGAGCTTATCTCCAACCTGGACGCCGTTCCAGAAAATATCCGTACGGCCGTGCGCAATAACGGAGGTGGACATGCCAATCACAGCTTGTTCTGGAAGGTCATCGGCCCCGGCGGCGGAGGTGCGCCAACCGGTGCTGTTGCCTCCGCGATCGACAGCGATCTCGGCGGTTACGATAAGTTCAAAGAAGATTTCACCAAAGCCGCGACGACCCGTTTCGGCAGCGGCTGGGCCTGGCTTGTCGTTGGCAAAGACGGCAAGCTCTCCGTCACCAGCACGCCAAACCAAGACAACCCGCTCTCTGAAGGCTTGACGCCGATTCTCGGCCTCGACGTTTGGGAACACGCATATTACTTGAAGTACCAAAACAAACGGCCGGATTACATCGCGGCGTTCTGGAACATTATTAACTGGGACGAAGTGAACCGGCTTTACGAAGCTGCGAAGAAATAAAGCCGCGTTGATTACTTACGAAGGAGGGAACATCTATGGCAAAGCAAAAGCGTAAATTGACAAATGACCCGGAGGAGCTCCTCGCCACCAAACACGCCGAGGACGCGCATAAGCAGCAATTCACGAACTTCGCCCACAACGTGACCGGCGGCGGGGCAACCCCCGACCTCGGTAAAGTCGAGGGCGAGGAGCACCGCGAACCGGATACGCAAAACCATATGAAATCCGTGGAGAACCGCATGATGTAATGAGCAACTGCGCAAGGGCTCCGAGAGCAGCAAAAAGGGAAGGCGTGTAGACGCCTTCCCTTTTTGCTGTTGCGGCCGGATAGCGGTAAATTATGGCCTTATTCGGCCGGATTACGGCTCCAAATGGCGCTGATGCCCGAAATAAGGGTACGATTTACCGCTATTGGGCTCTATACAAATGGTTCCGGTGAAATAGCGGTAAACTTTAGCGCTATTCAGCCAAAATATGTCCCAAATGAGCTCTGATGCTGAATATAAGAACACTTTTTAACGCTATTTGCACCCAAAATTGGTGGGGTGGGCCAAATAAGGTGATATTATAACGTTATATTGCTACCACACGAGCTACACAACCTCTAATGAGTCACTCGCCCCTGTTACTAGCTGCTGTCCTAGATCCTTTTATCGCTCCCCACCATCATTCACCACTCTACGAGACAAGAAGCCGACTCTATACTGTCACGGCTGAATAGCGGTAAAAAGTACCGCTATCGTTACCCGGGGATGCGCTTCGCACGCAAATAGCGGTAAATTATGGCCTTATTGGGCCGGATTACAGCTCCAGATGGCGCTGATGCCCGAAATAAGGGTACAATTTACCGCTATTTTGCACTAAACAGGTGCTATCAGTGAAATAGCGGTAAATTTTACCGCTATCTGGCTGATTAATGTCCCAAATGCTCCGATGCTGAACATAAGAACACTTTATAACGCTACATTGCTGCTGCACCTGCTACACAACCTCTAATGAGTCACTCGCCCTTGTTACAAGTTGCTGTCCCAGATCCTTTATCGATCCATCCAACGTTCAACGTTCTATGACTGTACCTCGCACCGATCCACCATCGTGCCTGGCACCAACCAGTCGCCGTTGAATTGCCTTACACTACACTCCTCGGCTTCCTGTCCGACCACATCTCATATACAGTCACGCTTCCTGCCGACTTCACTCCACTACGAGCCAAAATATCCGTTCAGAATGCGCAGGAAAACGTTCGGGAACGCCAGGTTGTCCATGTCCTCCCGAGTGATCCACCGGTACTCGGAGGTTGTGTCTTCGCCGCCCGCCGCGTCATACGCCGCGGCGGTCTCGGCCACGGCCGCGGGGCTGACGCCCCCGCCGGCCAGCGCCCGCATTGGAATCTCCGCGTCAAAGCGAAAGACGCGGAGATTCCAATGGATGTGGCTGAACGTGTGCTCCGCGTTCAGCAGCGCCCCGCCCGGCCGGGCGGGCACCCCGGCGGCGGCCAGAACCGCCGCCAGCCGGTCCATCGCCGGGCCGTCGGGCAAGCCGGCGCCTTCGCCCGGCACGGCGTCGGCGGGGATATGGGGCAGCTCCCACATCCGTGCGAGCAGCCCCGTGTCCGGCCGCCGGCGCACGAGCACGCGGCCGGACAATGCCCCGCCGCCTTCGACGAGGGCGGCGAGCCGGTACTCCGGTCGCGGCGGCTTCGCCTTGCTCTTGACCGGCAGGCGCTCCTCTGCGCCCTCAAGCCGGCCGGCGCAGCGGGCCATCACCGGGCAAACCAGGCATTGCGGCGACTTGGGCGTGCAGACGAGCGCGCCCAGCTCCATCAAGGCCTGATTGAAGTCGGAGGCCCGCCCTTCCGGGATCAGCTCCGCGGCCAGTTCCTCCATGAGGGTGCGTGTCCCGACCTTCGCCACGTCTTCCTCAATCAGGAAGTAGCGTGACAGCACCCGCATGACGTTCCCGTCCACCGCCGGCTCCTGGCGGTTAAATGCGATGCTCAGGATGGCCCCGGTTGTATACGGGCCAACTCCCTTCAAGGCGGACACCTCCGCCTTGGTATTCGGCACGATCCCGCCGTGCCGCTCCATGACCTGTTTGGCCGCCGCTTGCAGATTGCGGGCCCGCGAATAATAACCAAGCCCTTCCCAGCACTTCAGCACGTCTTCCTCCGGCGCCTCCGCCAAATCAGCAATCGTCGGGAAGCGCTCAATAAACCGTTGAAAATACGGAATAACCGTATCCACGCGCGTCTGCTGCAGCATAATCTCCGACACCCAAATATAATAAGGATCGCGGTGCCTGCGCCAAGGCAGGTCCCGCTTGGATTGCTCGTACCAGCCGAGCAGCTCCGTACTGAAAAATATCCGTGTTTCCCTGTTTCCCCGCATGTTGCTCTCCTTCTATTTCACGCGTTCCACCACAGCAAAAGCCGAAGCCAGCTGCCGCTCATGCGTAATGCTAAGATGTATGGCGTATCCGTCGTCCTCCGGACGATTCGCTCCAGTTAACCCCAGCCGTTCCCATGCCTCCGGAGTCAATGAAACCGACGGCTTCCCGTTCGCATCGGGCAAGATCTCCATGTCGGTAAAGCTGAGCACCTGGCCGATCCCGCAGCCAAACGCCTTGCTGACCGCTTCCTTGGCCGCGAACCGCCCCGCCAAAAACTCCGCTGGACGAGCCGATTGACCCGGCAACTCCAGCTCCGCTGCGGTCAAGATCCGCCGCCGAAACCGTTCGCCGATCGCCTTGTTCAACAAGCGCTCCATGCGATGAATTTCGACGATGTCATGTCCGATTCCGAAAATCAAAAGGCAGCCCTTCTTCCTTCTATCTTCTTCCTTCTATCCTGGCGTCTCGTCCGGGACTAGTCCGTAGACGGCCGCTTCCCCCATTGTATCAGGGAACCCGCAGCGGTGCGAGTCTTGGTGAGAACGGAAATGATCCCTTTCTCACCAACCGCAAGATTGATCAAGAAGAGCATCCATCTATCAGCTATACTATAGGCATAGACCGGTCTGGAGGAAGTTATGAACCAAATCCGCATCATTCAACAAAGCATCGAATATATCGAAGCGCGGCTAGGCGAGGAGCTTACGTTAGCCGAGGTGGCCAAGGCGATGTTTTACTCCGAATACCATTTCCATCGCACGTTCCTCTACTTCGTTGGGGATACGATGACCTCTTACGTCCGAAAGCGAAGACTATCCCAAGCGGCCGAGCTCCTGGCCCATTCCGACATGAAGGTACTCGATATTGCGCTGCATTGCGGCTTCAGCTCCCACGAAGCTTTCACCCGAGCCTTCCGGAAAATGTACGGGATCTTGCCGACGGAATGCCGCCGCCGCGGCTGCCCGCCTTACCTGGTGCCTAGGGCCAACCCGCTTCGAGACTTCGTTGCCCAAATTTCTTACGATTGGGGAGATTATGACATGCAATACCGTATCGAGCAAGTTCCGTCCATGCGTATCCTGGGATTTTCGCTGCAAACGTCTACCGTAGAAGGGGAAAATCACAAAGACATCCCGGCTTTCTGGCAAAAGTACATGCGCGAACAATGGGCCTCTCGCGTGCCCGGTAAGCTTCACCCCAACGTCGAGTTGGGCGTCTGCACCACCGTGGACGAAGACGGCACGTTCCGTTATATCATCGGCTTTGAGGTCGACGAAACGGCTGAGGTTCAAGAAGGCCTAACCGAGTTTCGAATCCCGCCGGCCACCTATGCCATCTTCACCACTCCGCCAGCCGGCGAAGCTGACTTCACCTCATCCATCCAGCAAACCTGGGACGAGATCTTCACCAACTGGTTCCCGTCGTCCGGCTATGAGCAAGTGGCTGCACCCGATTTCGAATGGTACGACGAACGCTGCTGGCCGAAGGAAGACAAACAGATCGACATTTACATTCCAGTTCAACCGGCTGGCGCGAAAGCCTAATCCTGGCTTATCTGTCAGGCCCAGCAGCCCCACAAACAAAACAACCCGTTCCTCCGTACGGAGGAACGGGTTGTTTCACTTTATAAATAGGGCTACTCGTACCGCAGCGATTCGATCGGATGCAGCTTCGACGCTTTGTTCGCCGGATACAACCCGAAGAAAATACCCACCGCGGCCGAAAATCCGAAAGCCAGCAAAATCGCCCAAACCGAGACGACAAACGGCCAACCCGAAATCAATGCAAACACCCAGGCCGCTAATAAACCGAGCAACGCACCGAGCGTCCCGCCAAAGAACGAGAGAATCACCGCTTCAATCATGAACTGAAGCATGATGGTCCCTGGCGTTGCGCCGATCGCTTTACGGATCCCGATTTCCCGAGTCCGCTCCGTCACGGAGACCAGCATGATGTTCATGACCCCGATCCCCCCGACCAACAGGGAAATGCCGGCGATGGAGCCGATAATCGTCTGCAGGATGGAGAACGTGCTTTTGATCATTTGCTCGGCATCTTTTGCCGATTCCGAGACATATGCGTCCTTGCTCACGTTCTTCCGATCCGCCAACCAGGATTTGATCGACTCCACCGTTTCGTCCATTCTCTCCGGCGAAGTGGGAAGGACTTCGATCATGCCTAGCCGGTCACTTGGCCCTTCCCCGTCCGTAGGCATGGCGGTAATGGGTGCGTAAGCGGAATAACGCTCTCCGCCCATCCCGCTCATGAGGCTCTCCTGCACCTTATACACCCCAACGATCCGGAACAGTCCCCCGGATAACTGGATCTTCCGGCCGATTGCCCCTTGCGCAGACCCAAATACTTTATCTGCATATTTGGCCTCGACCACAATGGTTTTTTGACGCGCCCGTTCCTCCTGAGAATTGAAAAAGCGCCCTGCCACCATATCGATTTTTTGCAGCTTCGGCGATTCCGAAGTCGTCCCGGTCACGCTGAATTGCAAATCGTCCTTCTTAAATTTGCTCGTCATGCCGTAGGACGACGACGCAGAAACGTAACGCACCCCCGGAAGCTTACGGATTTCAGCTAATTCCCGCTGCCGGAAATAGGTATTGTCATCGGGTTCTCCGTTGTTATAGTTCGGATAAATCAGGAAATATCCATCTTCGTAATTCGACATTTCGGACATAATCGAGCTTTGGCCGGCTTGCCCGATGGACACGACCGTAACCACCGCGGCGACGCCAAAGACGATGCCGATCATCGTCAGGAAGGAACGCAGCTTATTCATTCGGAGATTGTCCAGGGCAACGAGGATACTCTCCCAAATGCTCATAGGCTAACACTTCCTTTACGCTTGTCGCTTAAGATCCGGCCGTCCCCAAACGTAATGATTCGGTCGGCATTCTCGGCGATATCCGGCTCGTGGGTAACGAGCACAATCGTCGTGCCATCGGCATGAATTTCTTTGAACAACTCCATGATTTCATAGGACGATTTCGTATCCAAGTTTCCTGTTGGCTCGTCGGCCAATAAGATTGGCGCGTTCATCGTTAGTGCCCGGGCGATTGCGACCCGCTGCTTCTGCCCCCCGGAAAGCTCATTTGGACGATGCTTGACCCGTTCGGCTAGTCCAACCCTGCCCAGCAGCTCGAGCGCCCGTTCGTTGCGCTTCTCCCGGGAAATGCCGGCATACATCATCGGCAGCGTGACGTTCTGCAAGACGGTTTGTCGGCCCAGCAGATTAAAGCTTTGGAAGACAAAACCGATTTTACGGTTTCGCACCCGGGACAGTTCCTCCTCGCTCAGGGACTGCACCGGATCTCCATCCAGCTCATAGCTACCGGCGGTCGGGATATCGAGGCAGCCGATTATGTTCATCAGCGTCGACTTGCCGGAGCCCGACGAGCCCATGATCGCTACGAACTCGCCTTTTTCGATATTCAAGTCGAGCGGCATCAAGGCCTGCACCTCGAGAGGACCGTTTTTATATACTTTGGTGATTCCTTCCAGCGTAATCATCGAACCTTCACCTTAGCGCCGTCCTGCAGTTTGTCGCCGCCTTCGACAACCACGAGGTCACCCGCGGTCACCCCTGTGAGCAGCTCGATTTGTTCTTCGCCTTCCTTGCCCGTTGTGACAAGTGCCTTAACGGCAACCCCGTCCTGGACCTTAAAGACGTACGCCTGCTCACCGTCGTACTGAACCGCGTCGATCGGCGCGAGCAACCGTTCCTTGTCGGGAATCTCCATTTCGACCGTCACGTTATAACCTGGACGAAGCTCCGGCGATGCCTGATCCAGGCTGACCTTCATTTCCACCGATGTATCCTTGGATGTCGGATCGGACAGCCCTGCCGTTGGAGCCAGGTAAGAGATCGTGCCGTCATAACTGTCCGTGAAGGCCTCGCCGGTAACGACGGTCTTCATCCCTTGCGCCGCTTTCCCTGCATCCAACTCGTTCAGGTATGCCGTTACCTTCAGACTGCTCACATCGGCAATCTTCGCGATTTCTCCGCCTTCGGCAAGCATTTGTCCTGCGTTCGCTGTTAGAGAGGTAACCACGCCGTCCGCAGGAGCCAGCACCTGCTGGTTTGCGAGCTGCTTCTCCAGGGATTCGATCGTTAACTGACTGGATCGGATACGTAAATCATAGGCAGTGAGGTCCAGCTCCTTCGGCTCCTGGTCGGGGTTTTCGGTAAACGCCTGCTTGAAGCTTTCAAAATGCTGCTTCTTAGCCGCCAGCCGCTCTGCTTCGGTCAATTGCAGATTAATTTGCTCCTTCTCTAGCTGGTCCTTGACCTGTTCCATACTAAGCGTTAATAGAATCTGTCCCTTCTTGACCGTATCGCCCTGCTTGACCTTCAAAGCTCCCACTACGCCGCTAGCCGGCGCATATACTGCCGTCGTCTGTCCTGGCTCCAGCTTGCCATTCGTAAAGATCTGCTCGACGATCTTCCCCATCGTTACTTCTGCGGTCTTCACCTCGGCCGCCCGATTGAGCCCCACCATATTGGTGATCACCAACGCGACGACGGCCAATCCTACGACGGCACCCCAAAACCATTTCTTCTTGAACAAGTCCATCACCTATCCTATTTATGTATAATTGCGGACTTAACTCAGCAGCAGAGAGCCCAGCGAAATGACAACCCAAGCTGCAATAATCCAGGTGGCCACCGTTTTGCGCGGCCGGTTCATAATTACCGAGGAGCCGATAATGTACAACACAAGGCTCCAAATGGAGAACGGATTGATCAAGGACAGTAAGCGATACGTCTGGCTGGACTTATCGGCGACAAAGGCCCCTAAGCTAAGCGAAACGTCCGTAGCCGATTGAACGTCCATCGTCATGACCATTATCCCCGTAATCAAGCTGCCTACGATGCCCGGCAGGGCTGCAAATGCAGCGATGGATACAAACTGCATGTATTTGCCTTCCCCGCGAACCACCAGATTCAGCAGCATCAGCAGCAGACCTGTCACGAACAACATGATCACCGGCATGATCGCGCCCATGATGTAAGCGGTCGTTTTCGCCGTGGCCATAAACGTTTGTTGCATGCCTGCGTCGATTTGTTGGTTCTGGAACTGCCGTTGAAACTCCTTCTCCAGCGTCGGCATCTGCATGTAGATCACCACAACGGAGACAACCAGCAGCACCGCAAGCGCGAACAACCAAGTCGTCTTACTCTCCCGCACCCGTTTAAACGTTTCTTCCGGTGCCGTAAAAATCGTGAATACGTTTTTCAATGAAACCCCTCCTCAAATCTCCCAACTTAACTCCATCCTATACCACTTCCAAATAAAGACTATAACATGGATCATGTTATATATACGGACAAAGTCGTAAAGAGATTCATAGGCCGTTCCATCCGCGAGTCCACGCATGCCGCTTCGTAATGTCTCCCTGCATTATAGCGTTTTCTCCTAACAACGCCACAGGCCGCGGTCCGGGATTTGTCCTGGACTTAAGTCCAAGTCCACAAGACAAAAAAACGCGAGCCTCCGGGCATAGCGCCCAGGCTCGCGTAGTGGTGATACCGATGTTTGGCCTCCGGCCTTCTTCTGCCGGCGCCTCTTGTATTCAGATACCCGGGATCGGGCTGCGCTTGTGCTCCGTCTTCCGATAGAACGACTCCAGCCGCTCTTGGACCGCCGGATCCACCGGCTTGCCTTCGAGATAATCGCTGTTGTCATCGTAGCTGATTCCGAGCTCTTTCTCGTCCGTTTGCCCTTCCCAAAGGCCGGCGGTTGGCGCCTTATCAATGACGCTTTGCGGCACGCCGAGGCGGGCGGCAAGCTGGCGAACCTGACGTTTGTTCAGCGAGCTAAGCGGCGTGATGTCAACGGCCCCGTCGCCCCATTTGGTGTAAAAGCCGGTAATCGCCTCGGAAGCATGGTCGGTGCCAACGACAAGCAGGTTAAGCTCGAATGCCAGCGCATACTGCATAACCATCCGCGTCCGCGCCTTGATGTTGCCTTTGCCTTGCGGGCTCAGGTGACGGGATTTGCCGATTTTTCTAAAACTGTGCTCGACTTCGAGGGCCATTTCGTCTACGGCTTCCTCAATGTTCGTCTCCGCCGTATGTTCAAGTCCAAACGCCTTGGCCACCTCGTAGCTGTGATCGATATCCTCCTGCTCCCCGTAGGGCTGGAATACGCCCAACGTCATATACGGTTGGCCGGTTTCCTGCGTCAGCTCGTCTGTCGCCCTTTTGCATAAGCCGGTCGCCACGGCGCTGTCGATCCCGCCGCTAATGGCAATTAAGAGGCCGGTCGTGCGCGCAGCTTTGACATGCTCCTTCAAGAAGTCAACGCGACGGCGAATTTCCTCCTCCACGTCGATGACAGGCTTTACGCCCAACCGTTTAATGATTTCCTGTTGCAAGCTCATTCTTAAATCCCTCCACATCCTTAATATTACACCCTATGTAAGTCGCATTCCCCAAATCTAAAAACGCCCCGGGCCCATCCGGACAAACCGGATGGCGGGGCGAAAGCGGCTGGCGGTTCGGCCGCCGCCAGGATCTGCTTACCGGCAGAACCGGTCGAACGCGCTGGTCAGATCGGCGGCGATTTCCTCAGCCGAACGATCTTCAATTTGGTGGCGCTCGATGAAATGGACAAGCTCTCCGTCCTTCATCAAAGCGATCGAAGGCGAAGAAGGCGGATACGGCGCGAAATATTCGCGTGCTTTTGCCGTTGCTTCCTTGTCTTGTCCGGCGAATACGGTGAACAAGTGATCCGGCGTCAGATCGTGCTGCAGCGCCTTCGCAACGCCAGGACGGCATTGCCCCGCCGCGCAACCGCAAACGGAATTAACAACGACCAGTGTCGTTCCCTTCGCGTTTGGCAACTTCTCCTCGACTTCGTCCGGCAAGCGCAGCTCTTGAACGCCCAGCACGGTCAATTCGTCTCTCATCGGTTGCACCATGTCTCGCATATATTGGTCAAATGACATCGACATTACCTATCACTCCTTATGCAATAATGAAATGGCTTGTTACCCAAGCGCCGCGCCATGCGTCGCTCCTAGCCAGATTAATTTTATTATACATTCATAAGGAAGGAAAGCAACTCTCCCCTATCGCTCCCCACAACCCATTCGGGCTTACAAGAGCGGGAAGAATACCGTAAACGTCGTGCCTTGCCCTTCCGCCGAATCAACGCTGATTTTGCCACCGTGGCGTTCAATGATACTGAGACATAAAGCCAGCCCGAGTCCTGTGCCCTTCGCTTTCGTGGTGAAAAAGGGCTCGAACAGTTTCTCCCGCTGCCCGGGAGGAATCCCCGGTCCCGTATCGCTGACAAGCAACAGCGCGCCTTGATCGGCCACCTTGGTCTCGAGCGTCAGTTGTCCCTTCTCTTCCATCGCTTCCATCGCGTTGCGCGATAAGTTCAAGATCAGCTGCTTGATCTCCTTGGCGTTCAGCAGCAAGGGCGGCAGGGAATCATCCAATTTGACTTCGATCGTTTGCCCGCGAAGGTTTGCGTCCGCCCAGAGCAGCGGCGTCAATTCCTTGATGATGTCGTGGAGGTGGCATTTCTCGCTTTCGACCGGACGATTCTGCGCAAGGGAAAGAAAGTCATTGATGATGCCGTTCGCCCGGTCCAGTTCCTCCATCACAATCCGGTAGTAATGGTCCAACGTCGGAGGGCTCTTCTCCCGCATTAGCTGCAGGAATCCCCGGACCACTGCCATTGGATTGCGGATTTCGTGAGTTATGCCGGCGGCCATTTGACCGACCAGGCTAAGTCGTTCCACATGGTTCAGCTCCATTCGAAGCGTTTCCAATTCGGTGATATCCTGAACGATGGCCACCGCGCCGATGACTTCTTTGGAATGGCTTTTTTGAATCGGCGAAGTACTGGTAAAATAAATATGATCGTTCGCTTTGATCAAATCGGTCATCTTGATTTGGCCTTCAAGCGACTGCTCGACCCTGGAGGCGATTGACTCGATCGGGACGCCGCTGAGCACGTCATTCAGCTTGCGCAGCAGCAAATCCTCGCGTCGCAGCTCCTCCGACTCCTCGCGGTACGTCCGGTATAACTGGAGAAACGTGTCGTTTATCGATATAATATTGCCTTGTTGATCCAGCAACACGATGCCCAGCGGTGCGGCGTCCATCATCTGCTGCAGCTTCTCCGCTTCCCGGAAGTATTCGCGCGACAGCTGCATCACTTGGCCGCGGAGCTTTTCCTTCTCCATCGTGCTTTCAATCATGTAAACGAACAAGCTACCGACCAGCATCGTCACCAGCACATTGACGAGCCAATTGGATAACGCGCCAAGATCGGAATTAAACGACATGTTTCCGGCCAAAAATGGAGACAACGCGATCATCGTCTCCCCACCCATAAAGAAGAGGGAAAGAATAGCCACTTTACCCTGTCGGCCGGTCCTTTTGAAATAGCGGGAAGTGAGTAGAACAAAGGGATACAAGAGTAATCCCGTCTCCATGATAAACCCAACAAGGGTGTAATTTACTGCAAACAGTGGATAGAGTATGATCTGCATCAGAGCCAATGCGACCCCGTCCCGAAACCTGCCATACAGCATCAGGGCAAACAGGGGTAAAATTCCAAAATTCAGCGGAATAACGTCCTCTATCCGCGAGGCGAAGATATCGCAGAGCAGCGTGCTGCACAAGCAGGTATACGTTAAGCCTATGGCGAAGGGTTGCCCCTTGGCAGTACGGTTGTTGTGCTGCCAGTAGCAATTCCGTTTCTCAAACGTCAATGGAAACAGAAAGGCCGGCAAGCTGGCAATCAACACTTGAAGCAGGATCTCTTTTACAGCATCCACGTTCTCCCTCCTCAGGCGGAAGAATACAAGAATACAACTCTAGTTTCGATTAAATCATAGCCGACAAAGTTTTACAATAATGCATAGTTTAGAAAATAGTAAGAAAGTACAAATAGAGAGGATACGAACATGAAAAATGTAGACGTAATCGTCATCGGCGGCGGCCCCTCCGGGCTGATGGCTGCCATTGCCGCAAGCAAGCAAGGTGCCAAAGTGCTTCTTGTGGACAAAGGAGACAAGCTGGGGCGAAAATTGGGCATATCTGGCGGCGGAAGATGTAATGTCACCAACGCGAAAGAGCTCGATGAACTGATCAAGTTTATTCCCGGCAATGGGCGTTTCCTTTACAGCGCTCTAACCACCTTCAGCAATCAAGACATTGTGGCGTTCTTTGAAGATTTAGGGATCAAGCTGAAAGAAGAGGACAACGGGCGCATGTTCCCTGTTTCTGATAAAGCCAAGACCGTGGTAGATGCACTGATCAGCAAAGTGCGCTCCCAAGGTGTCGAAATCAGAGTAAACAGCCCCGTAGAGGAAGTGCTCTATGATAATGGTCGAACCGTCGGCGTCAGGCTGAAAACAGGGGAAGTGTTAGAGAGCTCGGCGGTGATTGTCGCTGTTGGGGGAAGATCCGTACCTCATACAGGTTCAACGGGTGACGGATATGCTTGGGCCGAACGCGCCGGACACTCGATAACGGAACTCTTCCCAACAGAAGTTCCATTGACCTCTAACGAGCCCTTCATTCAAAGCAAGGAATTGCAGGGGCTCTCCTTGAGAAACGTTTCCCTTTCCGTATGGAGTCCCAAGGGGAAAAGGTTGATCGAGCATCAAGGTGACATGCTGTTCACACACTTCGGGATTTCAGGACCGATTGCTTTACGGTGCAGTCAGTTCGTCGTCAAAGCTTTGAAGCAGTTTGGGACGGGCAATGTGGAAGTATCCGTCGATTTCGCCCCGGATAAGAGCCTGGATGAAATCTATCATGAAACCCTGAAGCTTACCGAACAAGAATCTAAAAAGTCGATCAAGAACGCATTAAAAGCTTATTTGCCTGAAAAAGTAATTCCACTCCTCCTTCAGAAAGCTGAATTAGATCCCCACCTGACGTACGATCACATTCCGAAGCAAAGGTGGCTGCAACTCGCCCAGTTCATGAAACGTTTCCCGATTCGGGTGTATGGCACGTTATCCATTGAAGAAGCATTCGTAACGGGCGGCGGGGTGAATTTAAAGGAAATCGATCCCAAAACGATGCAATCAAAGCTGATGCAGGGACTGTATTTCTGCGGCGAAATTCTGGATATCCACGGTTATACCGGCGGGTATAACATTACTGCTGCCTTCTCAACGGGTTACACCGCGGGCAGCAGCGCAGCGCTAACTGCTGGATGACCACCGAGCGGAACGACAAAAGGGACGCCGCGGAGCTCGAGCTCGCTTCGTCCCGTTGCAGGGCGGCGAATGCCGCCAAGGTTATTCCTCCCGTTCTCTAGCGATGTCTATCAAGCCGAATGATCCGTATGATCATCCATGTCGCACTTGTCCGCCTCTAGTCGATCGTGCTCCCGTCGCTCGATCCAGCTGCCGAAGCGTACAAATACAAAGGCGATCACCAATGTGAATAACACGATACCGTAGAAGCCGGCTCCAACGCCGATGCCCACGCCCCCTGCAAATAGGATCATCGCCGCGGACGTCAGTCCCTTTACCTCGAATCCGGCTTTCATAATGAGGCCTGCCCCGAGAAAGCCAAGTCCGCTGACGATTTGCGCCGTAAGTCGCATCGGGTCCATCATCGTTCGGTCGTGCAAATGACCGTATCGCACGGCGCTTTCGATCGAAACAATCGTGATAAGCGCCGATGCGAGCGTGACGAACGTATACGTCTTTACGCCCGCCGGCTTGTTCTTATGCGTGCGGTCGAAGCCGATCACGAGTCCGAGCAGAGCGCTGATCAACACTCGGAAATAGATTTCATACGCGGAAAAGAACGCCAGCATCTGCATCTCCGTCCCGCGCATCATCGCCCTCCTCCAATCGGCAAGCCCTTCGGTTCGCCCGCCAGCCGCACCGCAGTGTTGTCAACTTGGGTCATAAGCGCTACGTCACTCTCTCCCTTCGCCGTCATTCCCTTTCTCGGACAGGTTCGCATCCAACCTTTCCGCTAACTCGATCAGCTCCAGCGGGGTTCCAATCGTATACCGCGGGATCTCCGAATCGTCTGCCGGCGTCTTCGGATACCGCGGCGTCCAGCTCAGGAACACACTGTTGATGCCAAGCGCATTCGCTCCCTTGGCGTCGCGGCTCAGGTTGTTGCCAACCATAATCATTCTGGTAATGTCGGTTTCATCCAGTTCCATGGCGCCCATGGCCGCCTTGAACATCCGCGGGTTCGGCTTCGTTGCACGGATGTTCTCGGAGTAGATGAGCGTCTCGAAGCATTCATAAAGACCGTTTCGGATCAACAGGTTTTTGAACGATTGCGCTGCGCCGTCGGCCACTATCGCCAGCCGGAATCCCCGCTCCGCCAACGTCTTTACCAACACGTCCGCGCCGGGAATGACACGGCCGTCAAGCACGATGCCCTCCTCGTCCCTTGTCTCGGTGCTTTCATCAATAATCGTATCTCCGCAATCCAGGAAGATAATCAACTTTCTCGGATTCGGATTGGCTGGGGCACGTTCAATCATGGCGTACACCTCTTAAGTTTAATTGTTCCGCATAATGGCAGGCCACGGAATGGCCGTCTGCGATTTCCCGCAACTCCGGCGATTGCTGCGCACATTTCTCGGTGCGGTAGGCACAACGCGGATGGAAGTGGCAGCCGCTCGGCGGATGGGCCGGGTTCGGCACCTCGCCTTCCAGAATGATACGGCTATGGTCCGCTTCCGGATCGGGCTGCGGCACGGCTGACATGAGCGCCTCCGTGTACGGATGCTTTGGACCTGCGAACAACGCCTTCGTTGGCGCCAGCTCGACAATACGTCCTAAATGCATGACGGCGACGCGGTCTGAAATGTTCTGCACAATAGACAAGTCGTGAGAAATAAATAGATATGTGATCTTAAACTGCTCCTGCAAATCTTTGAGCAGATTAATAATCTGCGCTTGAATGGACACGTCCAACGCGGACACCGCCTCATCGCAGACGATCAACCGCGGCTTCATGATCAGGGCGCGGGCGATCGCGATCCGCTGCCGCTGGCCGCCGGAGAACGCATGTGGATAACGGCGCAGATAACTGACGTTGAGGCCGGCTTTTTCCGCGATATCCTTCACTTTCTCTTCGACCTCCGCCCGGCTCAGCTTGAAGTTGGCGACGAGCGGCTCCGAAATAATATCGAATACGCTCATGCGCGGGCTAAGAGACGAGTAAGGGTCCTGGAAAATCATCTGAATATCTCTGCGCAGCCGCTTAGCCTCTTTTCCCTTCAACTTCAGAAAGTCAACTTGTTCATCCTCCTCGGTGCGATAGATGACTTGCCCTGTGGTGGCGGGGATGCCTTTGACCAGACAACGGCCAAGCGTCGTCTTGCCGCAGCCGGATTCCCCAACGATACTTAGCGTCTCTCCTTCGTACAACTCGAACGAAATATCGCTTAACACCTGGACCTTCGTTGGCTTAGCGAATAACTTCGCCGACTTCGGCTTCACCTGAAATTCCTTGTTCAACTCGACGACGTCGAGCATGGCGTTCGTCATGGCGATTCGCCTCCTTCCGACTCCGAATACAGGAAGCATCTGACGGTATGATCCTCGGAAATCGAGGTCATCGGAACGGCAGACGCATTACACACCCCTTCGATGCGGTCCTTACAGCGTTCATAGAAGCCGCACATCGGCGGCATGTCGATCGCCATCGGCACCGAGCCTTCGATGGACTCCAGCCGCTTATCCTTGCCGCCTCCAAGCCGCGGCATCGATCTCATCAGGCCTTTGGTGTAAGGATGTTTCGGATTGCGGAACAATTCCTTCACCGGCGCCTGCTCAACGATTTTGCCCAGGTACATGACCGCAACCTCGTCACACATCTGCGCGATAATGCCAAGATCGTGCGTAACCAGCAGAATCGACATGCCGAACTCCTGCTGAAGCGCGCGCATCAGTTCAAGCACCTGCGCCTGAATCGTCACATCTAACGCTGTTGTCGGCTCGTCGGCGATTAAAAGCTCGGGATTACATGACAACGCCATCGATATCATCGCGCGCTGCCGCATCCCCCCGGAGAACTCATGCGGATATTGATCATACCGCTTCTCCTCGTCCGAAATGCCGACCTTGGATAACATCTCGAGCGCAATGTTTTTGGCTTCCTTCTTGTCCTTCGTTCGGTGGATGCGAATGGCCTCCACGATCTGGTTGCCGATCGTATACATCGGAGAGAACGCCGTCATCGGCTCCTGAAAGATCATGGAGATTCTCCGGCCGCGAATGGAGCGGATCGCCTTCCCGTTGGGTTCTAAGGAGAGAATGTCCATGTCCATCTCCTTCGCCCCCTTGCCGTCGGAAGGGCGATAAACAATCGAGCCCGACGTCTCGCACTCCTTCGGATTGAGGTGGAGGAGTGATCGGCTGGTTAAGCTTTTGCCGCAGCCGGACTCACCAACGAGCCCCAGCGTCTTCCCTTTACGTATGTCAAAATCGACCCCATCCACAGCATTCATGATGCCGTTGTCCAGCTGGATACGGATCTTCAGATTTCGGACCGAGAGCAGAGGCTGCTCGGTTGCTAATGGTTGCGTCGTCATACGGTCCCCTCGCTCGCTTCAAAGTATCGTTGAATCATTTCTTATACGGATCGGCGGCATCGCGCATCCCGTCGCCCAGGAAGTTGTAGGTCAGCACGGTCAGAATGACGATGCCAAGCGGGAACAGCTTCCACGGATACAGGGCGACGTTCTCAATCTGCTGGGCTTCCTGCAGCAACACGCCCCAACTTGTGGCAGGGGAACGGATGCCAAGGCCCAGGAAGCTCATCGCCGTTTCGGAGAGAATCATGCCGGGAATCGCCAGCGTCGTCGCAACGACAAGGTAGCTGATGAAGCCCGGCAGCAGATGCTTAATAATAATTTTCGTATCGCTGACCCCGGCGATTTTGGCTGCGACGACGTAGTCTTCATTTTTCAACGAGATGAACTTGCCTCGGACGACACGCGCCAGATCGGTCCAACCGATCAGCGCGAAGATGATCACGATGTAGAGATACATCGTGACGACCGGAATGCGCGGCGGTATCGCTGCCGATAACGCCATCCACAACGGAAGCGTCGGGAACGAGCGGATAATCTCGATGATCCGTTGGATAAGCGAATCAATCCAGCCACCGAAGTAGCCGGAGATTCCGCCGAGAATGAGGCCGATTACGAAGCTGATGCCTACCCCGACCAGCGGGATCGACAGCGAGATTTGACTGCCAAGCACAATGCGGGAGAATAAATCCCGGCCCATACCGTCCGTTCCGAGCATGAAAATCCGGCCCGGCTGCTCGACCCCCAGCAGGTGGACGTCGGTGCGGAACAAGCCGAGAAATTTATATTCCTCTCCTTTGACAAACAATTGCAGCGGATATCTCTTCTCCTCGTTATTGACGAATATTTTGCGCATCGTCTCGGGATCACGCTCGGATTTTAATTCATAGACAAAGGGACGAAGATGGAATTTCCCCTCGGCGTCAACGAAGCGCGGCAGTGTCGGCGGCGCGTTAACGTATTTACTGTCATAGCTTTGCAGGCTATACGGCGCGATGAATTGGGCCAGCAGCGCGACAATATACAGGATCCCGAGAATAACCAGGCTGACCCGTGCCAGCTTGTGCCTCTTGAACCGCAAGTACATCAGCTTCCATTGCGAGCTGTAGTTCAGGTCCGATTTGTCGTCCTGCTTGCCCGGCCTTGGGACTTTGGCGGTTGTCGGAACTTTCTTCTTAAATATCGTCGATGTGTTCATCGTTAGTTACCTCTGAACTCTGTACGGATTTTTGGATCAAGCCAAGCCAACAAAATATCCGAGATCAACGTTCCCAGCACGGTGAGCAACGCCATAAACAGCAGCCATGATCCGGCTAAGTACATGTCTTGGCCCAGCAGGGCATTGTACATAACCGGCCCTTGGATCGGAAGATTCAGTACGATCGCGGTAATGGTCGAACCCGTAAAAATGGAAGACAGCGACCAGCCGAGCGTACTTACGATCGGGTTTAAGGCAGCGCGTGTCGGATATTTGAACAGAATTTTCAGATTCGATACGCCCTTCGCGCGGGCGGTTACGATATTCGGCTTATTCAGTTCGTCGAGCATCTGGCCTCTCATGACGCGGATCAGATCCGCGGTATGGGCAATCCCGATAACGATGACCGGGATGATTAAGTGCTTCATCAAATCGACGACTTTATCCATAGACCACGGCGCATTGACATATTCGGGCGAGAACAGTCCCAGCAACGGGTCCCCAAACCATTTGTAGGAGAAGAACATCAGAATTATAGCCAGCAGGAAGTTCGGTGTCGCCATGCCGATAAAGCTGATTCCCGAGAAGAAATAGTCCCCTGCGGAATACTGCTTCACGGCGGTATAGATACCGATAGGGATCGCAACGATATAATGAAAAAACAACGTAACGAACGAGACGACGAGCGTAAGGCCCATATACTGCTTGACAACATCTAGAACCGGTTTGTTGTAGCTAAACGAAAAGCCGAAATCGCCGTGCAGTACGATTTTTTTGATCCAGACCGCATATTGCTCGTATACCGGACCGCTTAGCCCCAGGTTATCTCTCATCTCATCCATTTCCTCCGCCGTCATGTTGTCGCCCGCGGCCGCCATTTGCGCCGCATAGGTGGACACGTAGTCCCCGGGAGGCAGTTGGATAATATAGAAGACGATAAACGAGATCAGGATGACGACGGGAATGGCCAATAAAATGCGCTTGAGAATATATTGAAGCATCTGTGATCTGTCCCCTCCAATGCGATTTCGCGCGTTCCCGGCATGGAGACGCGGCAACGTGAAACTTGGATTCCCCGCCGCCGCCTCCCTGTGTTACCGAGTTACTGCTTCAGATAAAACTGCGCCGGATGCCCGTGACCTAAGGAACGGAATTCGTCCGCCCACACGGCCTTCTCGGGAACATTCCGCATCTTATTGCTGGCCACAACCAGCGTCGGCGTCGGACCGGCGTAGCCGATCACCCATTGATTATCCATATGAACTTTATAGATCTCGCCGGCTATGCGGTTGATCTCATCCTTGGAGTTGCTGGCTTTCAGTTGTGACCAGAGCTCAAGGATTTTGGCGACATCGCCTTCCGGCTTCACGCCCTCTTTGCCGCCCGACTCCGTATACAAACCGTAATGTCCGAACCATGGCGTGATAACGCGCAGCGGTACGAGCGTATCCGGACGGAATGCAACGTTCGCCACGGAAATCGCTTCGGTGTTAATGGGGACTTCATTCGCGTACTTCATATCCGTAAACGCGCCGGACTCGACGACCTTGACGTTAAACTTCAATCCCATATCTTCGAAATACTTCTTCAACAGCTCCAAGAAGGAGTCTGCGTTCGTACTCGATTCAATATCAGTCAAGGTAAGATCCGATCCGTCCGGGAACGTGCGGAAGCCATCCTTGCCGCGTTTCAAGCCAATTTCATCCAGCAACTGGTTCGCGCGGTCCGGGTCGAACTCGGCCCACTTCTGTGCCCATCCCTCCTGGTAGCCGAACACGCCTTCCGGAACAGAAGCCTGAACCGGGTCGGCGATGCCGTTGGTCACGATTTCGGTTATCTCGTTGCGATCAACCCCGATCGAGAGCGCCTCGCGGAAGCGGATATCCTGGAACAGCTGGCGCAGCTTCGGATCTTTCGTGGTCTGGTTCAGCTGGATACCCGCACTCGTCCAGCTTGGCTGCGTCCACGGCAGGACGCGGAAGTCCCCCTTCTTCTCGTTTTCCTTCAGAATCGTAAAGTCTTTCGCGCCGTAAGTCGCCAAATTATAGTTGCCAGCCAGCGTACCGAGCAGAATTTGGCTCGGATCTTGAACTTTCGTCACGACAATGCGATCCAAGTAAGGCAGTTGATGGCCTTCGGAGTCGGTTTTCCAGTAGTACGGATTGCGCTGCATCACGAACTGGTCGCTATTCGGATCTGTGCTTGCAACCCAGGCGCGCAGCGTTGGAATTTGTGGGTGCAGCCAGTAGTAGTAACCGGTATCAACGAGAAACGCTTTCGTATCCTCATACCCCCATTCCTTGGCAATTTCAGCTGTTTTCGCCTCGCCGACGAACTCTGGAAGAATTGTCTTGTGGAAGTGTGCCGGCGCGAAGAACCACTTATTATCAATCGCGACCCGCTCGAGGAATTGCACGCTCGGATACTTGTGCGTAACGGTGAACGTATAGTCGTCAACCTTCTTCACTTCGGCCAGCGCTTTCTCACCCGTTATCGGATCAACCGAATAGTAGGCGTCATAGATCTTCTTGCCGAACGTTTCCTTGGTCAGCATGTGCTCCCAATAAAACAACACGTCGTCGGCCGTAAACGGCACGCCGTCCGACCATTTCATGCCTTTACGCAGATGGATCGTGAACACCGTGGAGTCCTCATTCACCTCGTAGCTCTTGGCAACGTTTGGCTCAACCCCAGTACCGTCCGCGTTGAAGCGGAACAAGGCTTCCTCCGTCGGCTGTCCGACGGCCCATTTGTCGCCAGGTCCCGTCCAAGCCATCGTCCAGTCTCCGCCGTATTGGCCGATTTCCTGGGCGACCTGCTCGACCATAACGTCCCCTGCTGCCGGCATCCGCTCTTCCAGCTTTGGCAGCTTCCCCTCCTCCACGAGTTTAGCGAGCGCGGGAGCTTCCTTACTGTTCGCACTGACACCGCTAGCCACGGGCTTCGATTCTTCGGCCTTCTGGGAATCGTTAGACTTCGCAGTGTCGGGCGCCGCCGCGTTATTCTCATCGCATCCCGCGAATATGACAGCTATCGTTAAAAGAAGTGCCCACAACATTCCGGACTTTTTCATATAACCCCTCCATTAATGATTTAACGTCCTGTCCTGCTCCTTCTTGCTGTCACTTTAACACTTCGCGCGCTCCGGCCTCACCTCCCCAGCTGTTAGGAGTAGCTTCAAATAGGTCCTTATCCGGGCCGTTGGATTGGGATCTTTGCTCACCTCGTTTAATGTAAGCGCTTTACATTATGGTTTAAGCAAAATTCATTCGATTCTAAATGAAGTGATGCGCACTGCGTCGGTGTTTGGAAAAGGCAATGATGTCTGGCAAGATGCATTTCATGCGGAGATTATGATGGGTTCGACTAGATGGTGTGTGGGAATTACGATGGATAGAACGAAATGCGTTGGTGTGTGGAGATTGCGATGATGTAGGTTGGGCACGATGCCCTAGGCCGGCCTTAACGGCCGGCGGCTTCGTGCAGTGATGGACCTGTGGATTCCCGGACGACGAGCTTGGGTTGCATCACGATCCGTTGTCTGATGGCGTCTGTCACCCCGTCCGGCGAAGAGAGGAGCAAGCCGAAGGCAAGCTTAGCCATTTCATCCGTCGGCTGGGCGATCGTTGTCAGCGACGGGTTCGTGACGGTTGATAAAATCGTGTTGTCAAAGCCGATGATCGACAACTTCTCAGGAACGCGAACGCCGCATTCCCTGGCCGCCTGCAACGCCCCGATCGCCAGCATGTCATTGCAGCAGAAGATCGCCGTTGGCGGATTCGGCCCGCCAAGCAATAACTCTGCCGCTCGTTTGCCGTCCTTGATCGTGGAACGGCAGGCGACGATCCGTTCATCGTCCAGCGTTTTGCCCGCCTCGAACAAGGCAAACCGAAACCCTCTCACACGCTCTTTACTGCTGCTAAATTTGGCGTTCTCGGACAAGATCGCTATGTTCTCGTGCCCCAGCTGCAGCAGATGTCCGGCAGCCAACGAGCCGCCTTTGAAGTCATCCGTCAGCACGCTATGCACGGCGATGTCCGGCGTCTCCCGGGCGATCATGACGATCGGAACGGAATTCTCGGACAGTTGAGCGATGATGTTCGCGTTTTCCACACCGGTGCCAATCAGAACGCCGTCGACGCTTTTCTGCTCCAGTAGCTTGATATACTTCTCGATGCGTTCATCATTATTATCCGTGCTGCACACGATCACGCTGTATCCTTCCTCATGGGCCATGTCCTCCACGGCCCGGGCAATTTCGGAGAAGAACGGATTCGACACATCGGGAATCAGAAGCCCCAGCGTATACGTCTTCTTCCCCATCAAGGCGGAAGCGATGACGCTTGGCTTGTATTGGAGACGGTTCATCACCTTAAATATTTCTTCTCGCTTCTTCTTGCCTACGTTGCCTTTGCCGTTAATGACGTTGGAGACGGTCGCAATGGACACTCCCGCTTCCTTGGCTACGTCGTAAATCGTTGTCGCTTTCATACCCAACCTCGTTCATAATCGGATGAATTCGTACGAGCGTTGCCGCTCTATTGTGCTATTATCCGATGATTTCTTTCCCTTTGCAAATGTTCATTCTTGTCTGTCCTCACGCGTGCGCAGCGGATCAAGCGTCCATGCGTGGTCCGGATCGTTGTGAATCCTCCAAACGCGAACAGGGCCGGCCATGACGTTAAGATAGTAGACCTCATACCCCGGAGGCGCAGATACCGGATGATACCCCTTTGGCACGAGCACCGTCTCGCCGTTCTTCACCGCAAGCGTCGAGTCGAGCGAGCCGTCGTCCGTGTATACGCGTTGAACGGCAAACCCCTGCGGCGGATTCACCCGGTAATAATACGTCTCCTCCAGAAGCGATTCATCCGGCAGGGCGTCTTGGTCGTGCTTGTGCGGGGGATAGCTGGACCAATGTCCCGGAGGTGTAAACACCTCGACGACAAGCAGGCTGTCCGCGGATTGCTGTTCGGGCAAAATATGGTGAATATCACGTCTCGTCGCGCCTTCTCCCCTGACTTCGACGCGGATATCCTCCGGCCCAATCCAGCGCGCCGGATGGCCGCCGTTCCGATCCGGCGCATGGCAGATCGCCAGCTCCGTTTCGGTCAAAGCCTCGACTTGGTACCGATTGCCGCCCGGCACGTAAACTGCATGCGGAGGAATGCGTTCGAATACGCTCATTCGCTCGCCGATCGCCTCCCACGTGGACTCCGCGGTAGATACATTTACCTTCCCTTCCAATATGACGAGGCAGTACTCGCGTTCCTCCGTATCCCTTTCGATTCTCTCCCCAGGATTCAGCCGATGTACGTCAAACCCGACATAACTCCAACCGGCAGACTCTGGCGTAACCGATAACAAGGGGTGTTCCCCCGACACTCCCGTGTCGGGACGAACGATCAAGTTCGACATTCCCTCATCTCCCTTCGCATCCGGCATGGATGGATCCGGCGATGTCCAGCTCCGACAGCTTGACAATTCGGCGCTCCCGGAGCGACAGCTTCGCCGCCCGAGCGATCCGCTCCGCTTGCCAGCCGTCCTCCCCGTTAACCGGAACCGAATTGCCACTTAGCACACTGTCTACAAATTGCTGCGTCTCCAGCACGTAGGCCTCGTTATAACGCTCCAGGAAGAAGTGCAACGGCTTGTCGCCATGCACGCCTTCCGACGTGCTGAGTGCCACCGTATTTGCGTGATCGTTGTCAGCGCTGGCCGCTCCAAGGTTGCCGAACGCTTCCACGCGCTGGTCGTAGCCGTACGCCGCTTGACGACTGCAATCGATGACGCCAAGCGCACCATTTGCGAAGCGCAGCGTCACGACGGCCGTATCGACATCCTCGTATTTCGCAAATACAGGGTCGACGAGCACGCCGCCGTATGCGAACACTTCCTCTACCTCGCTGCCGGACAAATAACGCGCCATATCAAAGTCATGGATCATCATATCCATGAAGATACCGCCGGATACCGCGATATAGGATTCCGGAGGCGGACTCGGGTCGCGGGACGTAATTTTAATGAGGTGTACATCGCCGATCGCTCCCGACTCGACATGCTCCCGAACTCGGCGGAAATTGTGGTCAAAGCGACGATTGAAGCCAACCTGCAGCTTCACGCCGGCGCGGCGCACTTCCTCCAGCGCTTCCTCCGTCTGCCGGATATCCATGCTGATCGGCTTCTCGCAAAAAATATGCTTGCCGCTTCTCGCGGCGCTCTCGATGAGCGGAACATGGCTGTCTGTGGACGAGCAGATAAAGATCGCATCGATATCGGGATGATGAATAATCGCGTTGCTGTCGGCCGTTACGATCGGAATATCCCTCTCCTGCGCCCATTCCACCAATTCGGCATTCGCGTACAAATCGCTGATTGCGACGACCTCCGCTTGCTGCAGCTTTCTCAGATTATCGACGTGGATTTTGCCGATTCTCCCGACACCGATGACGCCAATCCTTATTTTGTCCATGTAGTCTCTCCCCCTGCTTCAGCCTGGTCACGACCAGCGAGCGGTCACCATTTTTTTGCGCGTATAAAATTCGACCCCGTCTGTGCCGTTCGCATGCAGGTCGCCGTAGAATGAATTCTTGTAACCGGAGAACGGGAAAAATGCCATCGGAGCAGGAACGCCCAAATTGATTCCAAGCATTCCGGCGTCGATCGTCTCCCGGAACTTACGAACGCTGGCGCCGCTGCTCGTGAACAAGCAAGCGCCGTTTGCGAACTCCGAGCGATTGGCGATCTCGACCGCTTCCTGGAGCGTCTCGGCCCGCATAACCGACAAGACCGGCGCGAATATCTCCTCCCGGCCGATCGCCATCTCGCCGTTCACCCGATCGAAGATCGTTGGGCCGAGGAAGTAGCCATCTTCGCTGGCCGCATCAACGCCGCGACCGTCTCTGACGAGCACTGCTCCTTCGGCGACGCCGCTTTCGATATAGCGGATCGTCCGTTCCTTGTGCGTCTGCCGGATGACCGGGCCAAGGAACACGCCTTCGTCGAGACCGTTGCCGATCGTTATCTTATCTGCGGCGGCGGACAGCCTGGCGACGAGGTCATCCGCGATCTTGCCAACGGCGATGACAACGGCACAAGCCATGCAGCGCTCACCCGCCGAGCCGAACGCCGCGCTCACGATTTCCTTGACCGCAAGGTCCAGATCCGCGTCCGGCATGACGATCGAATGGTTCTTGGCCCCGGCCAATGCCTGAACGCGTTTGCCATTTGCCGCGCCGGTCGTGTACACGTATTCGGCGACCGGCTGCGATCCGACGAACGAGATCGCCTTGACGCCGGGATGCCGCAGCAAACCGTTCACGACATCATGCGCGCCGTGTACGACGTTCAGTACGCCTGACGGTAAGCCGGCCTCATGAAACAGCTCAGCCAGTCGGTTCGCCAGCAGCGGCGTCCGCTCGGACGGCTTGAGCACGAAGGTATTGCCGCACGCGATGGCTAGCGGGAACATCCAGCAAGGTACCATCATCGGGAAATTAAATGGCGTAATGCCGCCAACGGCCCCCAGCGGATAGCGGTACATGCCGGATTCAAGGTTGGAAGCGATGTCCGGCAGCTGTTTCCCCATCATGAGCGTAGGCGCGCCTGCGGCGAATTCCACGCACTCGATGCCGCGCAGCACCTCACCATGGGCTTCGCCGAAGCTTTTGCCGTTCTCCAGCGTAATAAGTCGGGCCAATTCATCCCAATGCTCTACGAGTAGCTGCTGATACCTGAACAGCACTCGCGCGCGTCGCGGGACGGGCGTCTGGCTCCAGGCCGCGTAAGCCTCCGCCGCGGCGGTAACCGCCACATCAACATCCGCCGGCGTGGATAACGGTACCTTCGCCAGCGATTCTCCCGTTGCCGGGTTGTAGACATCCTCCGTCTGGCTGGATGCGGACGCAATCCATTGTCCGCCGATCCAGTTCTTAAGCGTTGAGTTCATAGCCCATGTTCTCCCCGTTTCTATAGGCCGGCACACTTCGCGTCAACCGGCTGTAATTTCCCCGCGCTCGCAGCGCCGGATGTAATCCTCAACCGCCGCGGCGGTTGGCATCGCGTCCGAACAGCTGTGACTCGAGATGACCATACTCGCCGCCGCCCCGCCAAAAGACATGCTCCGGGCAACGTCCCAGCCGGACATCAGGCCATGGATGAAGCCGGAAGCATAGGCATCGCCCGCCCCAAACGTCTTAATGACGTTCGCTGGATACGACGGAGCGCGATGCTCCAGACCATCCTTCGTATAGGCGATGGAGCCCTCCTTGCCATGCTTGATGACGACGAGCTTTGCACCGCGCTCGAACCACTTGGCTGCGGTGTACCGGTCACTGCGGTCCGAATCACGTTCAAATCGCTCCAGGCTGTCGAATTCCTCGCGGGTGCCGATAAGGATGTCGCTTTTCTCGGCGACAAGATGGCCGTACACCGCCGTCTCCTCCGGCGAACGCCAAGTATAAGGCCGATAGTCGATATCGAAGGCTACCGGAGTCCCGTGAGCGTGGGCATACTCCAGCGCAACGAACACCGCCTCCCGCGACGGAGTTGCGGCAAGCGCCGTACCCGAGATCAGCAGCACTCTGCTGTCCGAGATCAGCAACTCGTCAACCTCCGTCGGACTAAGCTTCAAATCGGCAACGTTATCCCGATACATCAGGATGCTGCAATCGGTAGGACTCTTGATTTCGGTGAACGCAAGCCCGGTTACCGCGCCGGTGCGGTCTGTCGAGACAGCGCTGTCGTCGATCCCGTTATCCCGCAGGTACGAACGAATGAACCGGCCCATCTGATCATCGGCCAACTTGCCGATGAATGCGACGCGCCGACCAAGCCGGCTCATGCCGATCGAAATATTCGCAGGCGAGCCCCCGACATACTTGGTGAACGTCATCGTCTGCTCCATCGGGCGGTTGATTTCGTTTGCGTTCAAGTCAATACACAGCCGCCCGAGCGCAGTGAGGTCGAACCTCCGATTCTCCGGGAACAGCGAAACCAATGTTGTCATGCCAGATCCCCTCCTTGAACCGGATTCAGCGAATGCAGATAGGCAAGCGCCCGGGCAGCGTATTCACGCGGCGGATGTTCCGCCGGATCCTGCTCACCCTCGAGCATGGCCCAGCCGTTGTAGCCGCGGCCGACCAGTTCGGCGAGGATGGGCCGAAAGTCAATGCAGCCATCGCCCGGGACGGTGAATACCCCCTCACGAATACAGGTGACGAAGTCGGAGCCCGCTTCCTTCGCCTGGCGCAGCCTGTCGGCGCGCACGTCCTTCAGATGAACGTAGGCAACACGGTCGTAATGCTTGCGGAGCAGCGTCAGAGGGTCAGCCCCACCGTACAACGCGTGACCGGTATCGAACAGCAGCCACACGGATTCCGGATCGGTCAGCTCCATCAGCTTGTCGATCTCTTCGGGCCGTTCGACGACAGTACCGCCGTGGTGGTGGTACGTCAGCTTCAGCCCGTAGTCGCGTGCAATTTGGCCGGCCGTGTTAAGCCCTTCGGCCAAGCTCTCCCATCCCGCATCGTCCAGCGGAATGATGATCCGCTCATTCGGAGTGCGACGCGGATCGAAGTGCAGGGAGCCGCCCACTTCGCAAGTGCTGATGACTTCGGCATCCATTTCCTTTAGAAACTTTGCGTGCTCCCGGTACGCCTCCAATTCCTGCTCGCGGTAGACCGGATCGGAGAACAGCACCGACTTCCATTGCGAGACAAGCCGGATTCCGCGTCCGGATAATTCTTGCTTCAGCACGCCGGTCTCGGTCGGATACTTTCTCCCCATCTCCGTCCCCGTCAAGCCAAGCGCCTGTATATCATCCAAGATTTGCTCGTACGTGGTGTCGTTTCCATGCTCCTTGACGTCTTCTCCAACCCAATTAATTGGATGTACGCCTAAGCGAAATGAAAAGCCTGCCATCGCGATCCCTCCCGTTGCGTCTCCGTTAATAAGCTCTAGCCTGTTGAATGCGTTCGCTCATTGCTTCGCTAGCCTTAACGACCCGCTCGCCCGTCGAGACGGCGGGAACACCGACGTTCCACCAGGACTCGTAGCCCCCCGTATTCGTGCCGGGCAACACCGCGACCTCAATCAGTGTCGTTCGCGTCTCCGCCTGTGCCAGGCGGAGCGCCTCACGAAGCTCTTCCGCGTTCGACGCTTTATAAGAAGCAGCTCCGAGACTACGGGCATGCGCCGCATAATCGATCGGAAGCGGTGCGCCCGTGTAGCGGCCCGTGCCGCCCTCCCGATAACGGAATTCGTTGCCGAATCCGTCGCTTCCATGTTCGCTTTGTAAGTTGTGAATGCACTGGAAGCCGTGGTTATCAAACAGCAGCACTGTGATTTTCCGCCCCTCCTGCAAGCTGGTAAGCAGCTCGGAATGAAGCATCAAATAGCTGCCGTCCCCGACCAGGGCATAGACGTCCCGCTGCGGATCCGCAAGCGAGACCCCGAAGGCGCCGCTCACTTCATAACCCATACAGGAGAAGCCATATTCCAGATGGTAGGCATCCGATTGGGACACCCGCCACAGCCGCTGCAAGTCACCGGGCAGACTGCCCGACGCGCATACAATGACCGCGCCATCGCCAATCGTCTCGTTGATCACCCCGAGCGCGCGCGTCTGTGCGAACCCGGCCTCATGCTCCAGTTCATACAGACGGTCGACCTCACGATCCCATTCAGACTTGTGCACTTCAAGCTCCGTTTCGCCGTAAGCCGGAGTGTACCCCGTCTCCACCAATAATTCCGCAAGCGCCGGCAACGTCGCCTTCGCGTCTCCTGCTAGCGGGATACCGTCCAGCTTGGCGCCGTCCAACCGACTGACGTTCACATTCACAAATAACGCGTCTTCTCGGTACGCCGACTTGGACGCGGTCGTGAAGTCGGAATACCTCGTACCGACCCCAATAACAAGATCGGCCTGATGCGCGAGCCGATTCGCGGCCAGTCCGCCGGTTACCCCCACACCGCCGACGTTAAGCGGGTGATTCCAGGGCAAGACGCCTTTGCCCGCCTGGGTCACCGCCACCGGAATGCCAAAGCGCTCCGCGAAGGCCGACAGCTCCGCCTCTGCCCCGGAATAACGCACGCCGCCGCCCGCGACGATGATCGGCCGGCACTTGGATGCGATGACTTCCGCCGCCCGGCGGAGAGCATTAGTAGACGGACATTGGCGTTCGATCACATGCACCCTCTTGTCAAAAAACGCCGCCGGGTAATCATAAGCTTCCGCCTGCACGTCCTGCGGAAGCGCAAGGGTTACCGTCCCCGTGTCCGCCGGGTCCGTGAGCACGCGCATCGCGTTCAGCGCCGCAGTCATCACCTGCTCGGGACGAACGATGCGATCCCAATACTTGCTGACCGGCTTGAAGCAATCCGTCGCCGCGATCGTGTAATCATGTCCCACCTCCAATTGCTGCAGCACGGGGTCGGGCTGCCGGGAAGCGAAGTTGTCGCCGGGCAGCAGCAGCAGCGGAATGCGGTTGACCGTCGCCGTCCCGGCTGCGGTCACCATGTTCAGCGCGCCAGGACCAATCGACGTCGTGCACGCGTAGATGCGCCGGCGGCGCGATTGCTTCGCAAACGCGATCGCCGCGTGAGCCATACCTTGCTCGTTCTTGCCTTGTACGAACGCGAGGCTTCCGGGGCTGCGCTCCAGCGCCTCGCCGATGCCGGTTACATTGCCATGGCCGAATATACCCATAACACCGGCAACGAACTTCATCTCAACACCGTCGACGGAAACGTATTGACTGTCCAGAAACCTCAGCAACGCTTGTGCCATTGTAAGCCGGATCGTCTGCATTTCGTCCTCCCACCCATTCATTAATCGCTTAAAAATATAACGCTTTCAATTATTTAAAATTTGCCCTATAGTAATTATGTAAAGCGCTTAATTCACTTTTTACTACAATTTTTAAGTAAACGCAATCATTTTTTATTTGGGAGGATGATAAATTTGAGTCATTCCCTGGAAGCCGCACATTGGGAAGCGGCCCTGCGTTATGCACCCGACCTTTATTTCGATGTATTGGAACCTTTCAAGCCGGATCGCGTTGGGGTCACCGTCTTCGAGGCGACCGCCCCGTCCCCTTCCTTCGACCGGGTCGTGGAAGTCGACGGCTCACAAACGATGATGGCGATCGAGTACGCGATCTATTGGGACTATGACATTCAACATCTGTATGAGCTGGAGCATGTCTGGATCTTCGTTGGACCGGACGGGGACATCGTCCACTGTGAATGCAGCTCCCACGGGCATCGACTGATTGGGCTGTTGCGGGACCGCAGCAATTTGTCCTCCGACGGACGCGTCCAGCTGTTCTCCCAGCCGGGCAAGCATGCCATGTCGCCGATTGCCGAGTTCTTTCGACTCATGCCGACAGCGTCTTCGTGCTGCATGGAGGACGCGGGCAACGACGGCTTGCTGGAGCCGGCCATGTTCCGCGGCGAGCTCCGAACGCGTCCGGACTCGGATCTGCTTGCCAGGCGATGCCTGCAGCAGTACCGCTTTCAGCCCTCGTTCGAATATGCGCTTCACGCGTGGGACCCGTCGTTATTCGTGTCTTGGGAACAGCTGCGCCGGGAGATTCCGATCCGGCTGAACGCATTGCTGGCGTCGCTCGCGGGAGAGTGAGCCGACAAACCGAATCAACCCCGGCATCGATTCACGATACCGGGGTTGGTTGACTTGGGCAACAAATTCGATTTATTGAGTGAAGCGCTTAACAAACTATTTTATGTTTTGATTCACCCAAATAGAACAAAAAAATTTATCGTCGCCTGTCTCTTCCCCGGTTTAACCGGACCGCGGACGGCGTCCGAAAGTCTGCCCAAATCCGCGGGACAAGCCGCCTAACCACCGAGCCGTCAGCACGCCACAGACCGCGCCTGTCGGTAGGCCCCAAAGCGGCGGAAACAGCTTGGCGCCAAGCGCCGCTGTCAGTACGACGACTGCCGGAAGCAGCAGCAGCGTCATTGCCGGGGCCGCGCTGCGATAGGCAAGCGATTCCTCCAACGGGAGGATCGACATGAGCTCACGATCAAAAAAGGCCCTCCGGTGGCCGCCCAGCCAATACATCAGCAGTAGAAGCATTGCGGCATAAACGATTAGATTCACGGCGGGATACGGCGGCAGCACGACGGCAGCCAGCCCGGCCAGCGTCATCTGGGCGTACAGCTTCCATTCGCTCCCGCGAAAGAAAGCTTTGACAAGCGCCTCGGCGATGCGGGCCTCCGGCTTCCGCGAGCGCGTCAAGCGGCGCAGGCGGCGGAACAGCCAAGGTTTGGAGCCGCCGGGCCGGGGCGCTTTCGGCCGCTCGACGGCCGAAGCGAGGAGCAGCGCGGTCAGCATTGTGCGCTGCCGCTCCTCCTCGCGCACTTCGGCGTCAAAGCGGCCCCGCAGGCGGAAGCGGAGCCATCCGAGCGCGCCGGCAAGCAGCGCAAGCACCGGCAGGGCAACTCCGGCCGCCAATCCGGCCGGCCGCCCGGTGCCCGCCGCAGCAGCCCAAGCGGCCCAGGCCCCGAACCCCGCCGCCAGCGCCGAATACGCCAGCGAACGCAGCAGGAGATGGCGCCAGCCTGTGGTTAATACGCCAAGCAGTTGCTGAATCAGCATCTGCACGATTTTTGCGGCATACGCTACCGCATATAACCCGGCAATGTCCGCCCAACCCATTCCGTAAACGCGAACCAACAGCGGGCTAAGCACGGCGATGACGGTTGCCAGCATGATGGCCTGAACGGCGGAGCTGGCAGCCAACCCGCGCAGCATTAATTCCGTGATCCACCGCGGGCGCTGCCGTAGGAACAGCACGTCAGCCGCTTCAATATAGAAGGAAATCCCTCCGCTGCTATACAGGAGTAGCAGCAACAAGATCGGGATAAACGGATAGGGCAAGTGAGCCAGCCAAGCCGGAAGTCCTTCCCGCCACAACCCATAATACGCCCGGCCGCCCAGCAGCAAGCCGGGAATGCCGAGATATAAAAGAATGATCCAATCAAACGTAAACTTTAGAACGCCCAACTTCTCCCGGAACCGATCGCGCCAGCGCCGGGCGAATAAACGCCGAGCCGTCATCCGTGTCATGCTCTTCAATACTCCAGCCCCTCTCTCCGCTCTCTGCCGTATACCGACATCGACCTCAAGTTAAGGCGTCGAAACAATCGAATAAGGAAGCGCTCGGCATGTTCGCCGCCGTCCGAATGTCGTCCAGTGAACCACTCGCCCTGACCCGGCCCTCCGAAATGAGGATCAACTCGTCGCAAATTCGTTCTGCCGTGTCCAACACGTGCGTGGACATCAGCACACCGGCGCCGCGGCGCCGCTCCTCCTCTAATAAGCCGAGAAAATCCTTGGTCGCCCGCGGGTCTAGTCCGATGAACGGCTCATCGACGATATATACATCCGGACGGCCGAGGAACCCGATCATCAGCATCATTTTCTGCCGCATCCCCTTCGAGAAACCACCCGGCAGCAGGTCCCGCGATTCGGTCATGCGGAACTTCTCCAGAAGCGCCCCAGCCTCCCGCACGAATTCGGGCTCGTCCATTCCGTATACGGCGGCGGCCAGCCCCAAATGCTCCCATAACGTCAGCGTATCATAAAAAACCGGTTGCTCCGGAATATAGGCATAATGATTCGCCTTGCCGTGAAATTCCACCGTGGCGTCTGCAAACGGAAGTAAGCCAAGGATTGCCTTCAGCGTCGTACTCTTCCCCGCCCCGTTTGGCCCAATGAGCCCGGTGAGCACACCGGGCTTGACAGCGAGCGAGATATTTTTGATGGCGGCATTCCCCGTCTCATACCCCGCTTGATCAATGTTCACTTCCAACCATGCTTGAGCTTGTTCCAAAAGAATCTCCTCGAATCTATGAGTCATTTCTTCCATTATAGTTCATCATGCGCTCTTGTACATGTCCGCGGCGCGACCGGGCAAACCTGCCGACGTTACGCCCCGATGGCCGGTTCGACTGCCACGCGGTCCCGCTTCATGATCGCCGGGGCAATCGTCAGCAACAGGAAACCAATGGCGGCCATCAGGCATCCCGACAAAATGAAGGCCGGCTCCGGCCCAAAGGCGGTGACCAGCGAACCTCCAAACAGCGGTCCGATCAACGTTGCGGTGGAAGTTAAGCTGGATACCGTTCCAAACACCCGGCCAGTCACAGCCTCGGGGGTCCGCTGTTGCAACATGACCTGAAACGGAATAAAGGTCATGCCGGCACCCAGTCCGGCAAATGCAAACAACGTCAGCATCAGTGCGGTCACCCCGTCGGTATGGGACAAGCGGCTTACGATGAAACCTGCTGCCGCAAACACCAACCCTAGCATAGCCCCGCCGAAACCCATTTTGAACAAAGGGGCGATGCGAAGCCGCTGCGTAAACCAGGCTGCCGTCAGGGTTCCTACCCCGCTAAACGTAATGCACCAGCCAAGCAGGTCATCGGACACCCCCGGAATCTCCCGAAACAGGACAACCGCTTGCGAGTCGGCGATTTGCAGGACGAGCAAGGTGGCACACAGGATCAGGGTTCCGAAGGCGAGCAATGGAATCCCTCCGATAATTTTGGCGCCGGCCGCCATTTCCGTCCAAAAACTTTGCTTGTTTTTGGCGGAAACCGGTTCCCCCGCTTCTCCCTCCATCGACTTCAACTGCTCCGCAGCCTCCCGCAGTTTACCCGGAACCTTGCTTAACAACAGCGCCGAAACGAGAAAGGTTCCCGCATCGACAACAAAGCACACCGTGACGCTAAAGGCCGCGGTCAGCATGCCGCCTAGGGCTGGCCCGATAATCTTGGTGCCCTGCTCGATGATTGCGCTGTAGGAAACGGCCTGATCCAGCTGCTCATGCGGCACGATTTCCTTGATTTTGCCGTTCTTCGCCGGGGAGAAGATCACGTCCAGAATCCCTTTGGCAATCAACAGGACGTACACCTGCCAGATTGCCGTCACGAATACGAAGCCCAGCAGGACCACAAACCGCACGAGATCCGAGAAGACCATCAGCTTCTTGCGTTCGATTCGGTCCGCAAGCATCCCGGCCAACGGCCCTCCCACGAGAACAGGCAGCACCATAAAAAGAGAAACCATCGTAATTTCCCAAGGCGTGGCTTGCCACTTCAGGCCAACCATCGTCAGTAACGCGAGTAAATACAGCCAATCGCCGATATTGGATACCAGTTGCGCCGACATCAGCGCTAAATAGGCGCGATTTTGCAACAGTCCGGACTTTTCACGGCTTTTCGTCTTATTCCCGAATCCCATCATTCTTCCCTCATCCCCTACTCCAAACGATTATGAAGTTATCTTAATGAATCCGAAGGGGCAATCCATCCGTCTGGGGACGGATTCGTCCCCTGTGCCGCAGGCTGAAATTTACAGAGGTCGCAAGGCGCAACGATAAACATTTATTTCCATTAAAAAAAGCGCAAATTGTGATAAATTATATTTTTTTTAATTCTGAAGTGTTTTAAGATTACAATAATTCGACCATGTAAAAAGATTCACAAATATAAAGTAAGGGCGGGATGCACATGATGACAACCGAAGAACGCGGAACGGACTTGTCGCTGCATTTGTACCGGGTTTTTGCCAAATCATTTAAGAGCGTCAACGAACACGCGGTCACGGGGAGCAAAATCCAGGGGTTTAACCCGACGGCTTTCGCCGTCCTGGAGGTTCTTTATTACAAAGGCTCACAGCCGATTCAGCAAATTGGGGCCAAGCTGCTGCTCCAAAGCGGCAACGTGACTTACGTGATCGACAAGCTTGAGGCAGCAGGCTTGCTTCACCGGACGCCCTGTCCGCGTGACCGGCGCGTGATTTATGCCGAGTTGACGCCGAAAGGCAAAGAGTTGATGGATCAGCTGTATCCGGAATTTTCCGATCGCATCGACCATGCGCTTAGCGGGTTGAACGACGAAGAGAAGCAAATTATGATCGAACTGCTGAAGAAAATGGGCCGCGAAGCCGAGAAGCTCGCTCCCCTGTTGCGCAAATAAGACAAAAAGGCTGTAGCCGAGGTCATCGTAACGATGAACTTGGCAACAGCCCTTTTGTGAAGATCCGGGAGCAATTTCAAATAGAATAGAGTGATGTAATCACCTTATTTCGCCGATCTCCCTAGATCCAGGCAAAATAAGGTGATTTTTTCACGTTATCCAGGTAAAAAAGAGTGTGATTCGCCGACCTATGCCCAAATAAGGTGAAACCATCACTTTATTTGAAGCTTGAATCGCCACCCCCGCCTCAATAAGGTTAAAAAATCACGTTAAGGACGGAAGCCTAACTCCCTATACTAATGGCTTGGATCCATATCCTTGTTGTGATCGCGATTGTTGATGTCCCGGTGCCGGCGGTCATTTACCTTTTGCTGCATCTGCTGAGCCTGATGCGCATTCACCGGGGTCCGGTCCAAATCCTCAACCACGTTAGTCAAATTTTTGTCGATACCCGATTTGCTTCGTGCCATCGCGTTTGTCCTCGCTTTCTCTCCTTAAGGGTTCGTCATTGGCGACAATGCTTGCGCGCATTCATGGATATGACGGACGTAATCCCCGGTCAATTCCTGGATCTGCACGCTGTCCTCCGCTATGGTCTGCCCGTCCCGCTCCACATCGACCAGCTCAACGCGAATCTCGCGCGGGTCCATATAAGAGCATTGAAAATCAAAGGAAAAAAACTGATGTCCCGCCGCATTGATATGAATTCGCAGCCCCTGGGGGTTGGCCCCATCAGCCTGCACCTGCGCAGAGTCTCCCGGATTCAGATATTCCGGCAACTGCTTCTGCCAGGCATCCACCAGCGTGTGCTGGTCCATATTCATTTCTTTGTTCATAGTTACACCTCCCCTTTCCCGTTAAGGTGCGAAGAGGCGGGCTTTTTTATACCGGGATACGAAAAACAAGCTGCCGCCCTGTTTCAACAGGAATCGGCAGCTTGGGGAAGGCGCAGGCTGCGCCGGGAAGTTCAGGCGAATGGGACAAGCGCTAAGCTAAGCTCTGTCCACGGCGGGCTTGCTTGCCGTGGCTTCGTCGTCCTCTTGCCCCGGGGCCCGGTTACGCAGCCCGAAAGCGCACAGGATGCCGGCAATCGCGATGACCGCCATCACGATAAACAACGTATGCAAGCTTTGCGCTAGAACCTGCTTCAGCTCTCCCCAAAGTTCGGGGGCTAGTAAATGGACTTTTTCTGGAGACAGCAGTTGGTCGATATCGTCCTGTGAAATCGGGACGCCCGCTGCTGTACCATTTTTCGTCTGGGCCGCGATCCGCAGATTAATTAAGGTGCCGAAGGCGGCGACACCAATCGTCTGCCCGATCGATTTGACGAACGAATTCAGCGCCGTGGAGGCGCCGCGGAGGCTGTATCCAACAGAGGACTGGGCGATGATGGTAAATACGGTGAACGAGAAACCAAACCCGATTCCGTACAATGCGTTAAAGATTAATAACGGCCAAATCGGCATTCCTTCGGTGATCATGGCCAATCCCGCCGCACCCAAGGCAATGATAATCATGCCGATCAGCGAAGTGTAGCGAGAGCCCCGGGAAATCAGCCAACGGCTGCCCAAGACGGAGCCCAGCATCCAGCCGATGGACATTGGGGCCAGCGCCAGCCCGGAAATCGTCGCGTTTTGGCCATGCACCCCTTGAATCCAAAGGGGGAGGTATGACGTTAAGCCGATCAGCAGTGCGCTGGCTAAAAGGCTGGTCAAATTCGAGAAAGCGATGTCGCCAATCCGGAACAACTTCAACGGCACGAGCGGTTCCTCCGCCCGTTGTTCCGCAACGAAGAACAACACCAGGAAACAAGCCGCCACAGCAAAGATCCCGATCAGCCACGGCGAAGTCCAGGCCAACTGCTGCCCGCCCGTCGCCAGTCCGATCAGTAAGGCGGATACACCTATCGTAAAGGTTACCGCCCCCAGATAGTCCACCTTAACCTTGCGTTTCTCGATCCGCTCATGCAGATAAACGATGATGAAGTAAAGCGACAGCAAGCCAAACGGCACATTAAAGTAGAAGGCCCAGCGCCAATTCAGCGAATCCACGACATATCCCCCCAGAAGCGGACCAATCAAGGAGGAAATGCCCCAAACGGAGCTGATCCAGCCCTGGATTTTGGAGCGTTCCTCGATGGAGTAAATGTCGCCGATGATCGTAAACGTGACCGGAACGAGACCGCCGGCCCCGATCCCTTGTAGGGCGCGGAACCCGATCAGTTGCCCCATGCTTTGGGCCGTACCGGATAATATGGAGCCGGCCAAGAACAGCAGCGAGCTGATGACAAACACCGGCTTACGGCCGTACAGGTCACTGATTTTGCCGAAAATCGGCGTTGTGACGGACATCGTCAGCAGATAGGCGGTAAATACCCAACCGAGCAGCCGGGCTCCGCCGAGGTCGCCGACGATACGGGGGCCCGCCGGGCCAATGACGGTGCCTTCAATCGCAGCTAAAAACGTGGATAATAGCAAACCGGTCAAGATATAGTTACGTTTCAGTTTGGGTGCTTTCATGTTGAACGATACTTCCTTTCTCTACCATCCGTACAATGATTTCATAACCATTCATTATAGTAGAATGCCCGAAAAAAAGAAAGCCGGACGGCAAACCCGGGTCCTGTTCCTGGATTGCCGTCCGTATCGTTATCGTGTGGCTAGTTCAGCTTCGTTTGCTCCAGCTCAGCTCCTCGTCCCTAAGCAGCCCTTCCGCCATTCGCCAGTGTTTGACGGGTTCGCCTTCAAACAACTCCGGTTCATGGGTGATCATGATCAGCGCGGCCCCCTCCCCCAGCGCCTCGCGGCATAAATTCGTGAGCAAGCGGACGCCGCCATAATCGATGCCCGCCGTTGGCTCATCAAGAATGTACAGCCGCTTCGGACAGATCATAACCGAGGCCGCGCTCAGCAGGCGCTTCTCCCCGCCGCTTAACCAATACGGGGATTCGCCGGTTTTACCGGCTAAACCAATCGCTTCCAACATGCGTTCGGCCCGCTGTCGCAGCTCCTTTGGCACAGGATCCTGCGGTCTCAGCCGCAGTTCGGCGCGCGGGCTATAGAACAGCTCGTCCCACACGGTTGAGGCGACGAATTGCTGCTCCGGCTGCTGAAACACGTAGCCGATCTCGGACGCCCTATCGTAAAGCGTCCGGCGGGCAGTGTCCCGGCCCTGCCAAAATACCGTACCTTTAGGTGGGGGCAGAAGACCCATCAGCAAGCGGGACAACGTGGTTTTACCGGAACCGTTGTCCCCGCACAGCAGCCGCCAGTCGCCAGGGTACAGCGTCAGGCGGACATCCCGCAGCACCAGCTCGGTTCCGCGGGCGAAAGCGTAGCTGAGCCCTCGCGCCTCGAGCAGGGGCGCGTGAGTCGCCGCCGATGCGGGCCCGGCGGCGGGGGCGAGGGCGGCGGGCCCCGCAGGGCCGCCGCCGCTGGAGCCTGGGCATGCTGCCGCCGCCGATGGTTCGGCCGGCAGCATGCCCAGCTCCTCCAGCCGCGCGCTCGCGTCGCGGCGGAGGGGCTCCGCCGGACCGTCCAACGTGACGGTTCCGGCGTCCAGCACGACGAGCCGCGGCGCAGCCAGCGCGAGCTCGTCCATCCGGCCGGACATCGTCACGATGGTCCGGCCTTCGCCGTGCAGGCGGCGCAGCAGCGCCAGCAGCCGCCGGCGCGAGGCGGCGTCGAGGCTGGCCGCCGCCTCGTCGAGCACGAGCAACGGCGGCTCCAGCGCCAGCACCGCCGCAATTGCCGTGCGCTGCCGCCCGCCGCCGGACAGCGCATGCACGGGCGTAAGGCGACGGGGCGTCATCGCCACCGCCGCCAGCGCATCCGTTACCCGCCGTTCCAACTCGGCGGCGGGGACGCGCAGGTTCTCCGGGCCGAAGGCGACTTCGTCTTCGACCCGGCCCTGCACGAGCTGCGCGTCGGGGTCCTGGAACACGACCCCAATACGCCGGGCCACCTCGCCGATCTCCGCTTCCGCGGGATCGACGCCGTCCACGAGCACTCGGCCCGTGCGGTTCCCTCCCCCGGTTCGGGGGAGATAACCGCTGATCAGCTGCGCCAGGGCCGATTTGCCGCTGCCGCTCGCGCCGACGAGCGCCACCCACTCCCCGCGTTCCACGGTGAGCGTCACGCCTTGCACCGCCGGAACCCCGTCCGGCTCGAACGCGTAGCTGACATTGTGCAGTTCCAGTGCGGGGCGCGACATCTTACGCTTCCATCCGGCGGCCTGCCGCGAAGCGGCGAAGAAGTCCGCTGCCCGCCAAGGCGTCACCAAGCAGCTTGACCAGCAAGCCGCACAAGACCATCCCGCTCAGTACCCGGACGACCAATGCGATCAGCAGGATATCCATTCCCCATTTCGTATAACCGAACATTTGGGCGGCGAAGAAGAACCACACCGGCACCATCGCGCCTCCCGTCACCATCAGCATCGGCCAACTCCATTTTTTATATCGCACAAGGGCAAAGGCTCCCTCCACGATCACCAAATAACAGGCAGCGGCCACGAAGCAGGACAAAATGCCGTACGCCGTTCCCATAAAAGCTTGGACAACCGCCCCGATACCGTAGGTAATCAAGGCCGTCCCCGGTTTGCGGATAATATAATACGCCAGCAATCCGTAGATCATATACAAACCGGTGATCGTCGAGGTGAGGATCGGTCCCCCCAACCCGTTCAACGCTTGATTCAGCGGCGACAGAAAAACTGTCATCACGGCATTCGCCGCGGCCAGCATGGCCATCAGCACGATATCTAGTGTGGTAAAGCGCTGAAACGCCTTGCCCGAACTTGCTCCCTTCACATGAACCATCCTCTCATCGCTTTCGATTGTTAACCATAAAACATAATTTAGGTTAACAATCAATCGGCGTCAAGTCCTTTTTTTTGAACCGTTGCCCCTCTGCGTTAATCTCCCTGTGTCGCTAAAGCGCGAGAAAGCGAGATCCTTCGGGCCTGCAAGGGTTAAATTATCTCACAGCATCCACAGACCCGCCGTCAAAATCAAACTTATCATGATCGTCCCTATGCCAATGGCTTTAAACGGCACCTCCCGTAAAAACGTCCGCTCCCGATACGCGCCAAACCCCTTGGCATCCATCGCCCCGGCGGTTTGTTCCACGCGCCTTATCGCCCCGGTGAATACGGTCACTAACTGACCCCGACGCTGTTCCAGTCGCTCCTGGATCCCTCGCGGTTGCCGGCCCATCCGGAGTTTGCGGGCGGCCGCAGCCTGCCTGCCTTCCTCCGCCAACAATGGCAGAAACGTCAGCGCCATCGAAATTCCAAACACAAACCGGTACGGCAACTTCAAACGGGTTGTCATGATCACGACGAAATCCTTGGGATCGGTGGACTCGATATAAGCCAGCGAGGACAAAAACAAGCTAACCATCCGCAGGGTCACCGCTGCGGCGTCGCTTAGTGCAACCCCCGAAATCAGCAGAGGTCCCTCGGTACTGCCCTCTCGAAGCTGTACGGCTAGTGCAGTTACAACAAATAACGGCAGGCCAAAGCCGAGGATCCATGCGAACCGCCGCAATAACCGGTGCCAACTCATCCCGGCCCCCAGCTTAGCCGCTACGATCAACGTTAGCAACAAGACGATCTGCCGACGCGGGTCGTCCCAATGCATGGTGAGCGCAGCAAGGCAAGCTAACGCGACCAGTTTGCTGAGCGGATCAAGACGGTGAAGGAATCGGCCACCGTACTCTTTGCTATACTCCATCGTTAACTCCCCCCTCCTGCGTAATACTCTTTCTTTAACAAGGAATACATCAGCAGATCAACAAAGCCGCTCTCCGTCCATTGATACTGCCGAAGCAGTCCTTCCTCCAGGAATCCGAACGCCTTCAGCAGCCTGCGAGAAGCGTTGTTCCTCGGGTCGACCAGCGCCTCGATACGGTTTAATCCCATCGTTTCATACCCATAGGCGAGCAGCATCCGCAGCGCTTCCGACATATATCCATGCCCCCAGTACTCCCGGCCCAAGTCGTAGCCGATCTCGCCGCGATAGGCTCCGGCCAGCTCCCAGACATTAAATCCGCAGCTGCCGATCAGCTTCTTCTCCTCCTTGAGCTCTATGCCGAAGCGAAGCGTGTCCTCGCTCTCGGATAAACCGTTAAGTAGGTTAATCATCTCCCAAGTGTCCTCTACCGAGGTGAACGGCGGAAGATTCATGTACTTTATTACCTCAGAATCACTCCAATAATGAAACAAAACCCCTGCATCGTTCCGCTCCATCCGCCGCAGCCGCAGCCTTTCGCTTTCCAGCACGGGAATGTCCCCGCCGCATCTAAACACGATTTCCAGTTCCCCCTCGCCGTTTCCGCTTCTGCATGTTTGAGTGATGTTCAGGGATTTGTTCTTTCTCCATTACAACACCCTTTTATAGATAATCATATCGGAATAAACTCGTCAAAGGGGAAGGGCAAATTTTACAGGGGGGCGATTTTCCTTCCAACTTTTCGGTGATACTATTATAGACATAGAGAGCTTTACGGATAGGCTCGCAAGGAGGAACCCACGCAGATGGTATTTACGATCGTTATCTTGGTTTTGCTGCTTGCCGTATTGGCATTTGTGAGCGGGGTGCCGCGCTTTGCGGTTCGCCAGATCACCCAGATGCGGCTGCAAACGAATGAGAGTATTTACGAATATTTAGAACGAACGGGTGTATATACCCGCGAACAATTCGAGCGGTTACCCAAACAAGCGGTACAGGTAATGTCCCGCGACGGATTGAAGTTAAACGGGTACGTGCTGGAGTTGTTCCCCGAGAGCCACCGCTGGATGATCATCGTTCACGGTTATACGGTCTCGTTGCTCGCCTCAACGCAATATATCGAAATGTTTCAAAAGGCGGGCTTTAACATTCTGCTCGTGGATCAACGCCGGCATGGCGGCAGTGAAGGAAGCTACACAACCTATGGTTATCAAGAGAAGTACGATGTCCAAACGTGGGTACATTGGATCCTTGAGAATTACGGAGAAAGTAGCGTGATCGGCCTTCATGGCCAATCCTTAGGGGGCGGAACGGTTCTGGAGTATCTCTCCATTGCCCATCCCAATGTGAAATTCGTCATCGCCGACTGCCCATATTCGGACCTGACGGAGCTCATGCGCCATCAAATTTCCAAGCTGAACAAGCTGCCGGCCAAGCCGCTCTTGCCGCTGGTTGACAAGCTGCTGCAGCGCAAAGCCGGCTTCCGACTGCATCAGGTTAGTCCAATTAAGGCCGTCGAACACAGCAAGTTACCGGTGTTGTTCATCCATGGCATGGAAGACAACTACGTACCGACCTATATGAGCCGAGAGATGTACAGTCAAAAACCCGAACCCAAAGAACTGCTGCTCGTGGAGGGCGCGGTCCACGCCAATGCCTACGGCATCAATCCGAAACGGTATACCGATCAGGTTCAGACCTTCATCGAGAAGGCACTAGGCGCGGATGAACAATCCACCGCTTATTTACCAAGCATCTGACTTTGAGCCATGACGATATACTGATCCAGGCGTTGGCTTAATTCCAGAATCGTGCCGCTGCTAAAGTTGTCTTGGGTAGCGGCATTCATTAATTCCAGACGCAGGTGCTCAATGGTCGCCTTCAGATCATTGCTGATTTTGTTATTGGTACGGCTTACGCCTCGGAGAGTTTGAGGTACCATAAAATCACCTTTTCATTAATCTTGTCCCTATTTTACCTCATGATGCCAAAAAACATATTTTGCAAATTTGATAAAAATTAGCACTCGGTGTCGGACTTTGTAAGAAAAAATAGTCCCCCCTCCGCAGGAATGCTATCCCTCGACAAAAAACTTATTTATAATAGATTTTATTACTGCCGGCGGCCTAGGTCAGCCTGCAGCTTCAAGGAGGGAATAACGTATGTTTCATGCCAGCGAATACAGCGGCTCCCGCGAAGAGCGGCAGAATGCCGTCTTGTCACAGCTTCAAGCGCTCATTTACGAGGAAAGCAGCCAAGTAGCCAATTTAGCCAACGCCGCCGCGCTGCTGAACTTTTTCTTAGATGATATCAACTGGGTCGGCTTCTATTTGTTCGACGGCCAGGAGTTAGTACTTGGGCCGTTCCAAGGCCTACCGGCCTGTATTCGGATCCCGCTCGGCAAAGGCGTGTGCGGGACCAGTGCGGAACGCCGAGAAACGCTGCGGATCGAAGATGTCTACGCCTTTCCGGGACACATCGCCTGCGACGCGGCGTCCAATAGCGAGATTGTCGTACCGATCGTCGTGGGAGACCAACTCATTGGGGTACTGGACATCGACAGTCCGCTGAAGGGGCGGTTTGACGCCGAAGATCAGGCATTCCTGGAGCAATTTGTGGCGACGCTCGCCAAGCAGTTGTAGTTGACAGACCCACATAACGTGGGGAGTATGTTGCGGGATTTGCTCGTTCCACGAGTTCTATAGGCCTTTGCGCGTTTTCCGCGCAGGGGTCTTTTTTTGACTGTTACCTTAGTGCCCGCCGTCGCTCTCCCGCTTTGGGTTCCCATTCTATCAATTTTATGCGATATTTCATTCATATCCCGCTGCCTTCGCCTCGTTTGCTCCTATTCTGTTCGATTTTTCATACAAAATTCCGGTTTCAGGGCCTTACTCTCTCCGTTTTATACGATTTTTCATACAAATCCTCCGTTCGATAGCAAGCTCTCCCCATTTATACGCGATTTTTCATATACATTCCTTATACCAGGTTTACCCACGTTCGATAAAAAAGAAGCGCGAGCATAAGGGGCTAGACTGCCCTTTATGCTCGCGCTATTTTATCCTGCCATCCCAAGCGCCGCGGCTTAATACCGCCAGAGATTAATCTTCTCCCGGCTTTGTGACGATAACCATGCCCTCCACATGCCGTTTGCTCATCAGCTTGCGCTTTTTCCGGTTCTCCTTCGAATCAAAGACGATATCAAGATCGTAGTCCTCCGGATATAGCGACTCGCTCTTGAGATATGGCTTCAACCGTTTATGGTTGATTATGATTTTCTGTTTCTGAACCTGAACCCATGCCATTCCTCGAGAATCCGGGGGTTCAACGACGATGCCGATTTTTCCAATGGACGTCACCAGGACAGCGTCGCCAACCTCAAACTTGCGGGAGGGTTGGATCACCGCTTCGGCAGCTTCTTCGGGGGCTCCTTCCGCCTCCTTCCCATCACCGCCTGTCTCTCGGCGACCCCGGGGCATTGACACGGCTGGCGCTGAGGATCGCTTCGGCGGCACGATTTCGTCCCACCGCATGCCCCCGCTTCCAGAGCCATCAGTGAATTGCTGTCGGCTGACGATATGCTGCGAGCGTTCGATGATTCCGCCGGACATCCCTAGCTTACGGGCAATTTCGATCGCATAGCTGCGGCCGGATTGCCCGATGGTCAAGCGATACAACGGGCGCAGCGTCTCGGCGTCAAATTCCATACGGGCGTTCTCGAAGCCCTCCGCTCGAGAGGCAAACGTCTTAAGTTCGTTAAAATGCGTCGTAACCATCACTGTAGAACCTTTGCGTGCGAACTCCTCCAATACCGCGATCGATAACGCGATCCCTTCCCCCGGGTCGGTACCTGCGGCCAACTCGTCGATCAGCACCAAGGTAGACGGCCTTGCCTCCTGTAAGATTTCCACCAGGGCACCGATCTGAGCAGAGAAAGTGCTGAGCGACTGCTCCAGGTTCTGTCCGTCCCCGATGACCGCGCGGATGCCTTGGTATACCGCAAACCGGCTGTCCGACGAGACCGGCACCAGCAGGCCCGATTGCACCATCAAGGACAGCAGGCCCACCGTCTTTAGGACAACCGTCTTCCCGCCGGTGTTAGGGCCGGTGATGATCAGCGTCCGGTAATCGGCGCCAATCGCTACATCCAGAGGAACCATCGTTTGCAGCAACTTCGGATGCTTTGCCCCTCGAATCACCGTGTCACCGCTCTCGCTCAGCTGTACCGGGGCACCACCAATCGCTGCCGCATATTTCGCTTTGGCAAATATGAAGTCGTACGTCCCCGTGATCTCGATGTTCCGAACAAGGACAGCGGCTTCTCGTTCGACCAATCCGGCGAGGTAACCTAAGATTTTGGCCTCCTCCCGGGCTTCCTCTCCTTGAAGCAGCTCCAGCTCTCCCTGCAGCGCCGCAACCTCCTGCGGTTCTATGAACACCGTCTGCCCGCTGGTCGACTGGTCCAGCATACGCCCGTTGACTTGCTTGTAATAATCCTTTTTAACCGGAATCACATATCTGCCACCGCGGACGCTCACAATGTTCTCTTGCAAAATGGAAGCATGGCGAGCCATGACGGACTGAATACGCTTCTGAATCCGCTCCTTGACGACCGCGATTTTCTTGCGCGTCTTCTCCAGCTCCCGGCTCGCTTCATCTGTGATCACCCCGAACCGGATACAACGAAGGATCTCCTGCTGCAGCGAGGGTAAATCTTGTAGGTCGGTCGCATAAATGCCAATTCGCCAGGCCATTTCGCCTTTAGAGGCCATATATTTCTTCAATTGCCCGCAGCTGTGCAGGAACGTCTGCACCGCCATCAGATCTTGTTCGGTGAACAAATAACCCGTGCCTAGCAAAGAGACGACCCACTCAATCCCTTCCAGAGAGGGCAGCGGTACACTGGCCCCTTTCCCGTATAAAGCGAGCGCTTCCGCGGTTTCCGCGATCGCCCGTTCGATCGCCCGTTTTTCCACCATCGGCGTAAGCTCCTCGATTCGATGCCGACCGGCATAAGATACCGCGTATCCCAGCAACTCCTGCTTAATGCTCTCATATTCCAACGTACTACTCGAAAATGTATTCAAGGTAGAACCTCCTTCAAATGGGTTGTCATTCCTTCTTTTTGAAATCAAAAAAGGCAAAGGACGGCACGTATGCCATCCTTTGCCTAGACCTCTCCCGCTGATGCCGATCAGAAAATCAAAAAAGCCGTGCTGAAAACAGCACGGCTTCATCATAATCATGATGACGGCAGCTAGGGAGAAGCTGCAAGATGTCCCGCGTGTGTTCTTAACTCATTCATAGACCGTAACAAGCGTACGGAAAAATACGGGCGCGCTCCAACTTTAAGCGGCACGTTCCTGTACCCTGTGTAACCGTCTCTATGAAGTTAACTAGTTAAGAACCTTCACCGACATCAATATCTCTCCTCTTTAGAGATAATTCAAAAAGTCATCTTTCGATCACGAAGTGGGCCAAGAAGTAATTTCGACATCGAATCTTGAATTCACCCGGGCCTTCCGTTGCTCCCGTAGCCTCCGGCTACGCTCCGCTACTCAGTCCCTAGCTTCATCCAACCTTCTCGGTGCTCCAAACCTGACTTTTTGATTTTCATTAAATAGGTAATTCAAAAAGTCATCTTTCGATCACGAAGTGGGCCAAGAAGTAATTTCGACTTCGAATCTTGAATTCACCCGGGCCTTCCGTTGCTCTCGTAGCCTCCGGCTACGCTCCGCTACTCAGTCCCTAGCTTCATTCAACCTTCTCGGTGCTCCAAACCTGACTTTTTGATTTTCATTAAATAGGTAATTCAAAAAGTCATCTTTCGATCACGAAGTGATTCAAAAAGAAGGAATACCTTTAATTTACCAAAAAGAGGCGCTATTCGTCAAGAATCCGAGTTTATGCGCACTTCATCCCTTTTTGAGTGGAATATCTTGCTAATTGAGTGAATTGATTAATTTTATTCTTACGATCATTTCATGTATTATATATGGGGCGTTAAAATTGTTAACTCGGCATTAAATTCAACTAAAGGAGCTTTTGCGGAAAGGAAGGAAACGAAGTGTCACAATTCAATCGCATCCGGCTCGCCAACATCAAGCCGTTTGTCTTTTTCTCCGTCATTATGATCTTGAAGATTTATCTCGTCTGGACGGCCATTTTTGATGGAGTTCCTGCTTGGGGGCCATTGCTGAAGGAAATCCCGTTTATCTGGGTTTTGTTCTGCCTGATTGAATGGTTCTCCTCCAAACGTAAGATTGGCCTTTATCTAACTGTAAACTTGATCGTTACCGCGATATTCTTCGCAGCCGTTATGTATCATAAATATTATGGGGTAATCGTAAATTATACTGCCCTGCAGCAGGTCAATCAGGTCACCGCCGTGAAGAACAGCGTGTTCTCCCTGCTGGCGCCTTATTATTTGTTGATCTTTCTGGACATCGTTGTAATCGGCTTCTGGCTGTTCCGGAAGAAACGTGCCGAGAAGCTTAAAGCTTTCTTTAATCTAAAAAAAGCCAGCACTGGCGTAATCGCCGGCATCTTCGGCTTCTCTCTGCTGCTGTGCATCTTCAACATTTGGCCGAACCGGGCCAGCATGAACGAAATTAAGCAAGCCGAGCAAATGGGCATCCTGAACTATGAGACGTACACGATTTTCTCCAGCACCAAGAAGGAAGAGCTGGTCGATAAAAACCAGATCTCGCAAGCGAAAATCGATAAGTTGAAGGGCATTACCGCCCCGTCCGAACCGAAGTATTTCGGTGCTGCCAAAGGCAAGAACCTGATCATCATCCAGATGGAATCGTTCCAGAACTTCCTAATCGACCTGAAGATCGACGGCCAGGAAGTGACGCCGAACATGAACAAGCTGGTCAAGGAAAACACGTACTTCAACCATTTCTATCAAATGGTTGGTCAAGGTAACACCTCCGATGCTGAATTTGTCGTCAATACCTCATTCTATATTCCATATAATGAGGCGGCGACGCAAAACTACCCGGACAAGGAATTGCCGAGCTTGCCGAAACTCATGCGGGATCAAGGTTATGATACCGCGACGTTCCATACCAACGTCGTTGATTTCTGGAATCGCGGCGAACTGTACAAAGCTATTGGCTTTAACCGTTATTATGACCAGAAATGGTTTGGTACAGAGGACACCGTATTCTTTGGACCTTCAGATGAAGTGCTGTACAAGAAAACAGCCGAAGAGCTGGATCGCATGCAGCAAACCGGACAGCCTTTCTATACCCAAGTCATCTCGATGACGGCGCATCATCCGTTCACGACGCCGCATGAGAAGGATAAAATCCAGCTGCCGGAGCGTTATCAGGACAATATGGTTGGCGATTATCTGCGGGCGCAAAGCTATGCAGACTACGCGTTGGGCCAATTTATTCAGGACTTGAAGCAAAGAGGCATTTGGGACAACAGCGTCGTTATGATCTATGGAGATCATCTTGGCTTGCCGATGTATTCGCTGGACAAACATGGACTTGAGCTGATGAAAGAGATCTACGGCCGAGATTACAGCTATATTGATATGATTAACATTCCGCTGCTCATTCATGCCCCTGGCGTCAACACGCCTGCGGTTATGAACAATGTCGGCGGCCAGGTTGATATCCTGCCAACGGTGGCTAACCTGCTCGGCGTGAATCTCGATAACCACATCCACTTCGGTGAGGATATTTTGAACCAGACGTCTTACAACTTATTACCGCAGCGTTATTATCTTCCGTCCGGCTCGTTCCTGAACGATCAGGCGTTATTTATCCCAGGGGTTTGGTACAACGATGGTACGAAGTACCCGCTGGCGAAAGATGGCGTGAAGCAAGCATTGACGACGGAAAGCGAATATAATCGTGCGCTTGAACTGCTCCGCCTCAGCGACAGTTACGTGCAACAGCTGCCCGACCGGGTGAAAGAAAACAAAGAATGACACGAGGATTTGCAAAAAAATCAGAGCCGCAGGCATCCCGAATCGGGATGTCCTGCGGCTCTCTTTTCTTCACCCTTACAACGCCGGAGTGGCAACTCCCTCCATTGCTGTTTTCTCTAGCGCTTGCCTTTGGTCTTCCTGGCTTAATCCGCGTTCATGAAGCAACTCCTGCTCTTTCATGCGTAGATGCTTACGCCCTCTCCAGCGGAAGAATGAAAACACGCCGCGGATATATTCGTCGCTGATCATGCTGGCATAAATCGCAATGATTCCCCAACCCAGCGATACCCCAAATAAATACGAACAACCGGTTGCCACCACCGACATGAAAATCAAGGAGATCACCATTGTGTAACGGGTGTCCCCTACTGCATTCAAGGAGTTGCCAAGTGCCATGTTAATCATTTTACCAGGCTGCAGCAGCAGATTCAGCCATAGCAACGCAGCGCATAAGGCCAAGATATCGGTATCTTGCGTAAACAGCCCCAGTAGCTTGGGACCTAACAACACGAGAATAAACGCGTTGACGATAACCAGCGGCAGTCCGAAGGCCAACACCCGGTATACCGCACGATACGCTTCCTTCGTTTTGCCTGCTCCGTAAAGATGGGCAATCTGAATTTGCGCCGCCATTGCCAACGAGAAACCTAACATGAAGCAAAACGACTCCAGCGTATTCATATACGTCCTGGCGGCCAGTTCGGTGGAGCCAAGCACCGCGAGGAACGAGAAGATCGCCAACTGCGAGAACACCCAACTCGCCGAGTTGACCCCAAGCGGCCAGCCGATCACGAGCACTTCCTTGAATAGCTTGCGGTCAAACACCGGAATATCCTTTATCCCGATCCGCCGCTGGAACGTACCCAGGAAAATAAACAGCAACACAACCGTAGCGATCAAACGGCTAATCACTGTCGAAATGGCTACCCCGGTTAACCCCCATTGCGGAAATCCGAAGGCTCCGAATATAAAGCAATAGTTCATGAAGATATGGATGACGTTCATGCCGATCGCCGTAAACATCGGGCCCTTCGTATTCCCGGTGTTGCGGATCGCCGTCCCTAGCATGGAGATCATCGCGGTCAATATCATCCCGCCGCCAACGATGGAAATGTAGACTTTGGCCAGCGGCAGCAGTTCATCCGGAAGCTGCAGCATCGTGGCGATCGGCCCCGGTACGGCGATCAGCAAGATACTGAGGAAGATCCCGATCGCAGCCGTTACTTTAAAGGCAATAATAGCGACGGTCCGGGCATCCTCCTCGCGGCCCGAGCCGATCTTCTGGGCGATGACGATCCCCGCGCCGCTCGCTACCGTAGCAAACAGCGTAGTCAGCGCATTAAACAGCTGGTTGGAAAACCCGACGACCGCCACCGCATTATCGGATATGCGGCTGACCATCAACGTGTCGACGGTGCCCAGCAGGATTTGCAGGAACAATTCGATAAATATAGGCCAAGCGAGCAGCCAGAGGGAAAATTTATCCTTCTCGCCGCCCTTGATTTTCTTCATTATTACAACCTCCTGGATATCGGAGAATCCAATGGACTCCCTGTCATCGTGTTAACATGAAACACATTATAGATGTTAACCTCATCTTGATGTATCATTGAATCAACTCAATCTTTCAATATTCCAACTTAAGAGGAGCTGGTACCTTTTGCCTCCTATTATTGAATTTACCGCGCCCCCACTCCCTCACTATATCGTCAGCGGTTCGGCGGTTATTCCGGTGGGCGGCAAGCATCCGAGCCGGCAAAATATCGGCGCCTTCGACCTATTAGTCGTCGAACACGGGCGTTTATTCATCGGGGAGGAAGGACGCGATTACGAGGTGACGGCCGGACACGCCTTGATTCTCCGTCCCGACTGCTATCACTATGCGCTGGAAGGCTGCCGGGAGGATACCCTGCACCATTGGCTGCATTTTCAATTAATGGGCGATTGGAGGGTTGTTGAGGACGAAGCCTATCGGCATTGCGGATGCAGCATGACGGATAAAGACGTCCCCGGTTCGATCTCCCTGCCTCCGTTTACCGCTACGTCGTATATCGTCCCCCTGCCCCAATATACGAAGCTGGCCCAGCCGCAAAAGATCATCACCCTGCTGAACGAACTGGTCGAATTGAACCGAAACCTTCATTTGGACAGCGTCCGACTGCGCCAGCAGGCCCTTTTTCAAGACGTGATCGTGGAGTTATCCGCCTCGTCCGCCCCTGCCGGACTTCCTCCGCAGTCGGCCTGCGCCGAGAAGGCGGCCTCCTATCTACGCGAGCATTCCTGTGAGTCCTTTTCCGCGCAAAAGCTTGGAGAGAGCATCAATTTCCACCCGGTGTACATCGCCCGTTGCATGCAGAAGGTGTTCGGCTGTTCGCCTGCCGTTTATCTGCAGCGCCTTCGCATCGAGCAAGCCAAGTTGTTGCTCCTTCAAACGGATCTGACGATCGAGCGAATTGCCGAACAAGTCGGCTTTAACCAAGCCGCATATTTCACCGCCTGCTTCAGTAAGACCGAAGGGATGTCCCCGCGGAAATATCGCCAGCGATTCACTTGGAACAATGAATAGGCTACCTTTTTCCGTGATCCCGGGGATTGGTTTTTTGATTATCGCTCAGGACTCCTCTATAATTCAAAGAAACCGCTTTTTTACTTAAGCCAAATGGGGGAAATGGATTGACACTTGTGAAAATATTTGCCGACAGCATCTCGGATCTGCCGGAGACCTGGGCCCGTGCATATGATATCGGCATTGTTCCGCTTTATGTCGTTTTCGGCGAGACCGCCTACAAAGATAAACTAGAGATTACCACCGCCGACATCTATCGACGGGTCGATGAGGATGGAGTCTTGCCCAGAACGGCAGCGCCGGCTCCGGCCGATTTCATCGCCGCTTTCTCACCTTGGATTGAGCAAGGGCATACGATCGTGTATATCAGCATGTCATCCAAGCTCTCTTCCTCTTACCAAAACGCATTGATCGCCGCAGCTGAATTTCCCGAAGGACGCATACACGTCGTGGATTCCCTGAACGTTTCCGGCGGTATTGCATTGTTGGTTCTGAAGGCTGCCATCGCCGCCAAGCAGGGGACCGGCCCTTCCGAATTGGTCAGCATGCTGGAGGAAATGCGGGAACGGGTCGAAATTGAGGTGTTAGTGGACAGTCTTGACTACTTGCATAAGGGGGGGCGCGCTTCCAGCGTTCAGTATATGATCGGAAGCTTGCTTAAAATCCGGCCCGTGTTGAAAGTGAAGGAAGGGCTGGTCATCTCCGCCGATAAATACCGCGGCAAAACCGAGAAAGCAATCGAACGAATGCTTCATAACTTCATCGACAACGTCCACAAGGTTGATCGGGAGCTCATCATCGTCGCACAGACGCTAGCCGAAAAAGCCGCCGGCTTCATCAGGAATACCCTCCTTGAAAAGACGGATGTCAAGGAAGTATCTATTATTGAAGGTGGATGTGCCATCTCCTGCCACTGCGGCCCACGAACGGTCGCCATCATGTACCTTCGGCAACCGAATTCCGCCATATAAGCTAAATTTGGACAGCCAGCAGATATACAACCCGTGGAGGAGTATCTCATATCAAAGAGGCCGGGCGAAGGGATAGGTATCCCTCTGCTCGGCCTTTCCTTCATCATGCGGTACTCAATATTTTCCGAATTCCCAATCCCTTAGTCAAGAGAATATGACCTGTATCACTTCTTCCCCGGATCGATATCCTGCGGGCGAAGCCCTTCCCAAATGTTCGGGATATTCACCTTGGATGGATCATCAAACACGAGAAAAGCCGTCGGCAAATAACGCTCACCGTATTCGGACGAAGGCTTGTTGGCGATTTTGCCGCCTTCTTTCACCAATACGGTAGACGAACCACCATCTAGGTTGGCGGCGATCACTGCGCCATGATCGAGCATGATCTGCTGGACGTCGTATAAGCTGGCACCGATACTGTACCCCGGCTGACGCCCATCGATGACGACGAACAGGATGGCCCCGTCTTCGCGTTGCCCCATGGCCGTCCGCGGGGCGATCCCCCAGCCTTCTTTTTGGCTGCGGATTTGCCCTTTTCCATTCACGATGATTCTCGGCTGAAACGTCACCGCCTCCTGGATCCCCAGCTTATCCAGCTCCTCTAGCGTATATTTACCGGCAATCATTTTCCCCTGCTTATCCAGTCCTACGATTTGCGTCGCCGCGCCTGAACTGATGCCGTTGTAATACAGCTTACCTTGCGAGATGACCACGCCAATCGGCTTGAAGCCGTTGCCCTTCCAGTTCGGATCGGCAAACCCGCCGCCGTTGACGCCGGCGATGGCTCCGGTCCGCTCTACCATGCTGGAGACCTTCTCCCCTTTGCCTCGTTTGACCGGCACGCCTAAACGAATTTTGGTCGGATCGTTGACGGTCATCACATAGCCGTGGTAGCTGTTTCCAGAGACTTCCTCAATTTCGACGAGTGGCTTCTCCGCCTGTGTATCCTCTTTACCTGTGTTCGATAAGTCAATCGTATGGGTGTCCTTCTCCGTCCCCATCTGTTCGAACCGAGCCTGGTAAGCGGCTACCCGCTTGTCCAGCTCAGCTTGCCCGATGATATATTTTGCCCAATGGCGATGCTGCGTCGTAATCAACGTATCCGCCATCAAAAATCGCATATTATTGCCGGACGGGGTGAAGAACAGCCAGATCATCGCCGCCGTCCCGAGAAGCATCATGGTTATAATCAATCGGGACAACAGAAAGAAAAATCCACGCTTTCGCCGTTTCTTGACGGACGTGCGTTTCTTGGCACCCGTTCCCCGCTTCACCGACGCACGGCTAGGTAATGTAGGCGTTGGCATGATGGTTGTCTCTCCCCTTGCTCTCTAATATAGCTTGCTGTACATTAAACGTTCATTCTAGTCCGAAAGTTTCACCCTTATAAAGATGGCCCGCGATCGCAACCAACGATCACGGGCCCATTCCTCAAAGAAGCGACCACCAAATCTTCACTGCCGTGAAGGCGATGATGACCACCAATCCGTAGCGCAGATATTTCACGTTGATTTTCGCCCCGAACCAAGCCCCCAGCGGGGCCCCGGCGAGACTGCCGAGAACGGTGTACAGCACCGGTTCCAGCGGGATGGGCATCGTCGCGATTTTACCAACCACCCCGCCTATAGCAGAGAACAACACAATGGCCAGCGACGAGGCAATCGTGGTACGGGGTGGGATTTTCAGGATCGTCAACATGACGGGAATGAGCATAAACGCTCCCCCGGCACCAACAATGCCAGAAACGATCCCGATCAAAAACGCGGAAGCCATCGCGATCACGCGGTTGAAGGAGATTGCCTCTGCCCCCGTTTCCGGCACTGCGCGATTTGGAATAAGCATCAGCACGACTGCAACGGCTGCCAGAATACCATAAACGAGGTTGATGACGCCACTCGCCAGATAACCCGAGACCAGCCCTCCGAGCAGGCTGCCGACCAAAGTGCTGCCTCCCATATACAAGACGAGCCCCTTGTGGATGCCGCCTGCCGGCGTTGTCCGCCTGCGGAAGGCCAGTACGCCGGAAAGGGAGGCGAACAACACCTGAAACATGCTGATCGAAGATACCTCCTGCCCAGTGAAATGGGCCGCCCCAAGAGCCGCAGGAACAAACAGTAGCAGCGGATAATTAATAATCGCACCGCCAATGCCTAATAATCCGGAGAAAAAGGAGCCCACAAGCCCCAATACCACCATTACCGCAAACAGCAAAACATCCATACTCCCACTCGACTCCTGTCTAAGGTCCCTCGTGCAAATTCCTTTTCGTTCCTCTGTACTTCCGGGCTAGTAACCGTTATAATAAATACCAAGTAAACTTATCAGAAAAAGGTGATGATTCTTGCGCGCCACTTTGAAGAAACTGTTCGAAAGCCGCTGCCCCAATTGCAGCCAGCCGCTCATTTCCGAACGGGACGCCGATCGTTCTTTGAAGACCTGTCCGCAATGCCACTATAAGGAAGAAACCTATCTTTCCCTGGGCGTCACCGTCGTCTACAACGAGACCCGAAACGACTTTAAATAACGCTGCATTTCCTATCGTAACATACTTAAAACCCACCTGCATCAGCAGGCGGGTTTCTTCTCCATGCACAGATTCATCGCTGCTCTTACCCGGCAAACTTCCCCGCGCAAGGCATATAAATGCTGAAATCCCCGTCTTCTTAAGATGCGGGCGGCTTTCATGGCAGCATAACGGTTGTCTGTCAAAATAAGAACTGGGTCACCAGGCGATAGCTCCTTACTCCAAACAAATGGCAATCGTCCCAATGAAATGTTGATCGTTCCGTCCAGGTGGCACTCCTCATAATCGAAGGCGTCCCGGACATCCAGCTTCTTCGTCTGAGGTGGAACTCCGAACCCGCATAGGGCCCCGGCCTCCACAAACGTCAGACCCGAGACAGGCCATACCAACCGCAACAAATACCCACAAACGGCGGCGGCAGACAAAATTCCTCCAGCTATGACCAGCATTCCCGTCACTCCACTTCGTCCTGCCAGGCCATCATCCCGCCGGTCATGTTAACCACGTTATAACCTCTCTCACCCAGCAGCTCGCAAGCCAGACTGCTGCGTCCACCGCTGCGGCAGACAACAATGACCTCTTCCTTCGAATCAAGCTCGACGTGCCGTTCCGGCAACTGTCCCAGCGGAATATGTTTAGCTCCCTGAATATGGCCTTCGGCCCATTCGAGCGGCTCCCGAACGTCCAGAATATATACCGGTTCGCCCCGTTTCATCCGCGCGGCCAGCTCGGCCGGGGTAATTTCCTTCTCTGGCTGAAATGCCATGTTCATCGTCTCCCTTCAGGTTATCTGCTCTTGACCAATAACTCGACGGCTTCCTTCACCAAATGGCTGGTGTCGCCCCCTTGGATCTGCTCCTCCAAAATGCACTGCTGCAGGTTGTCCGCAACGATTTGCGCCATCGCTCTGTCCGCGGCGCTGCGTACCGCAGAAAGTTGACTTACAACTTCCTTGCAGGGCTTCCCTTCCTCCATCATCCGAAGTACGCCGCGCACTTGGCCTTCTATACGTTTCAATCTGCGTTTGACTTCTTCCGCATATAGATGTTCCTCATTCATGTCCCGCACTCCTTTCCGTAAACAAACGTGCCTGACTCTCACTACTAAATACCCCTACGGGTATTTATTGTAGTGAATAATTCCCCCAAAGTCAACCCAGCTATCCACAAATAAAAAGAGGGCGGAATCTCGCTCTCCGCCCTCACGCACTTTACGATATGTGATTTATTTACGATTAGACACTTTATCCCATTCCGTATCCAGTTGTTTCAAATAGGCATCGATATCCTTCTTCTGGAGGAAACCTTGGATTAACGCATCCAGCTTCATGGCCCCTGGAATGTAGTGATCCGCAAAATCGGATATTTGTCCCGCTGCGAAGGCTTCCTTAAAGCCGTCCATGATTGGATCGCTTTGCGATACACCGGTAATGGCCGGGAATGCTTTCTGTTCATCGATATATTGCTGTACATTTTCCGCTTCTAATAAGAATTGGACGAACTTCGCGGCTTCTTCCGGATGTTTGGTGTTCTTAGCAATCGTAAGCAACGTATCTACGCCAGAAATGACCTTGTTGCTTGCGGAATCATTGGTTGCGGGCAATGGGAACACGCCCAGTTCAATCGAAGGATTGGCCTTTTGGATTTCCGGAATCGCCCATACCCCTTGCAGATACATCGCAGACTCACCCTTGGCAAATGCCGTATTCCCATCGTTGTAGCCTTTGCCGAAGATATCCTTTTGCCCGTAATCCAGGAGCTTTAACTGCTTCTCTGCGACTTCTTTAAAGGCATCGGCGAACTTCACCGTACCTTCCTGGCGTTGCTTGAAAATATCAGTTCCTACGATGCTTGGTTCCAATGCATTAAACGGGACTAGCACAGTCCAAGAATCTTTATAGGTCAGGTAGAAAGCATTTTTCCCGTCCGCTTTGAACTTCTCAGCAACGGCAATAAACTCATCCCACGTTTTTGGTACTTCTACACCCGCCTCTGCAAAGATCGCTTTATTATAAATGACACCGCTGGCATTTGCGGAGAATGGAATGCCATTAACTACCTCGGTTCCTGTCAGATCGTTCATCATCTGAATATATGCGGGTTGAATCGAGGAGAGCAGCTGATCCCCGGTGAAGTCCTTAATCATTCCACCGGCCGCCAGCGATTTGTAAGCATCCGTTGCGCCCATCCCTACAACATCGGGAATATCATTTTTGGCCGCTCTGGTTTTAAGTACGGTTTCCGCATCAGGCGGGTTAACCTGAGTTACTTTGATATTCGGGTTGGCTTCGTTAAACTTCGCAACCAGTTTGTCGAACGTCTCTTTCGCTTCGGTTTTGTTTTGGAAAAATTCGATTTCTACCTTCTTGCCCGAAGAGGCTGCTCCATTTCCGGATGCCGTTCCGGAGTTGCTTGCTTCGCCATTATTCCCATTGCCGCAAGCGCTAAGCATGGATAGAGCCAACAGACCTGCTAATACGGGTGCTACGATTTTTTTCATCGTTTTGAATCCCCCTGATCATATAAGTTTTTGGGACTAAGGACTTCACAGAAATCAAACGTAAACGTTTACGTTTTAGACGTAAAAAATGTTCTGTTGCCGTTGCATGAGCCCGTCTCACGTACCCAATCTTGAGGGCAATCGTCGAACTCGACCCGGCTTCTGATTTTACGTAAACGCTTACCTAGAATATATCTCCGGGAAATTTGTTTGTCAATCCTCTTTTCGAATTGCCAATAACTTCTTAGAGCCTATCCCCTCCCCCAATCAAAAAACAAAGTTGACAAATAAAAGGACACGATCTAAAATTCGAGTAAGCGTTTACGTATTCTCCTTAGGCTTCCTTAATCGTTTCCAAATTTAAAGCGGATGAGGCTGAGTAATGATGAATCCAACCATAAAGGATGTCGCAAAAAAAGCGAATGTCTCTATCGCAACCGTGTCCCGGGTGCTCAATAATTTGCCAGGGTATTCGGATCGTACGAAGGCCAAGGTATATCGGGCGATTGAAGAGATCGGTTATCAACCCAATGCCATAGCCCGCGGCTTAATCAACAAGAGAACCCAAACGATCGGCGTCATGTTTCCAACGGTATCGAGTCTCTTCTCTTCCGAGATTCTCCGTGGCGTCGAAGACTTTGCTCAAGACAATGGATACAGCGTCGTGGTTTGCAATACCGATTCGGATGGTAAGCGAACGCTGAAGTATTTGCAGGTGTTGCGCGAGAAGCAGGTCGACGGCTTGATATTCTCCAGCGAAGTGCTGAAGGATGAATACTATAAGACCCTACAGCAAATGCAAATCCCTTATGTGCTGGTATCGACCGAATGCCAATACGACAACGTTCCGTATGTCAAGGTCGATGATTTTCAGGCGGCCTATGATGCCGTGGAGTATCTAATACGTTACGGTCATCGAAAAATCGCGCTGCTCAGCGGGACAAAACACGATACGATCGCCGGAATCCCCCGAATCGAAGGGTACAAGAAGGCCCTCGAGCAACATGGCATCCCGGTTAATGAATCGTATATCGCCTATGGCGATTTCCTATTTGAAACAGGCTGCAAAGCGATGGAAGAGCTCTTGACCCATGCTCCGGATCTTACCGCGATATTTGCCGCCAGCGACGAAATGGCTATCGCTGCTATTTCCGTAGCTGCCAAACATGGAATTAAGGTTCCCGATGAGTTATCCATTATCGGGTATGATGATTTGAAGCTGGCCCGGATGTCGGTTCCTCCTTTAACGACCGTCCGTCAGCCATTGTATGAGATGGGCAATCTTTCCTGCCAAAAGCTGATTCGCATGATCCAAACGGAGGAGCCTGAAAGCAGCATGATCATGGACCACTCCATTATTGAAAGGCAAACGGTGAGGCCGTTTGGTTCTTAACCCTCTAACCGAATGTCCTTCATGCAAATAACGTAAGCGGATACGATAAAGCTTGATATCCATATGCCGCTCACGTTTTTCTTTGCACGTAACGTAAACGTTTACTATCTGTTTGTCGAAGAACCATTTTTCACTTTGAGGAGGAACTCCCATGACCAAACGCCGTGCGGCCTTTTATTGGATGACCTTACCCGCTCTCCTGCTATTCTTTGCTTTCCACACTTATCCGGCCCTTCAAGGCATATTTTATGCGTTCACGAACTGGGACGGCTTTAGCGGCGGGTACGAGTTCATCGGCCTAAAAAACTTCGTGAATGTGTTCAAAGATTCCAATGTGCTGGACGCCTACATCTTTACATTCAAGTATGCCATTACGGCGACCATTCTTATCAACGTCCTCAGCCTGCTGATCGCATTGGGGCTAAATGCAAAAATCAAGGCGAAGAACTTCTTCCGTGCATTTTATTTTCTTCCTAACGTCCTTGGCGTTCTGATCATCGGATACATTTTCAACTACCTGTTCTCCAACGTCTTCCCTGTATGGGGCGAGCAGCTTGGGAGCGACTTATTATCGACCAACCTTTTAGGAAATCCGGACTGGGCATGGATTGGCATCGGTTTTGTTGGAGTATGGCAAGCCATTGCTTACAATACGATTCTTTACCTGGCAGGGCTCCAAACGATTCCGACCGACTTGTATGAAGCTTCGAGCCTTGACGGTGCCTCCAAATGGCAGGAGTTCTGGAAGATCACCTTCCCGATGCTCGCTTCGTTCTTTACCATCAATATGGTGCTGGCCATGAAAGGCGGCCTGATGGTATTCGACCAGATCGTCGCGTTAACCGGAGGGGGTCCCGGGACGGCTACGCGCTCCATTGCGCTGCTGATATATCAAGGCGGATTCACCGGCGGCGAGTTTGCTTATCAATCGGCCAATGCGGTCATCTACTTCATCGTGATCGTCGCGATATCCTTGTTCCAAATTAAAGTTCTGCAAAGACGGGAGTTGGATCAACTATGAAAAAGAAAATCAATTGGCTCGCGACAATACTCATTGCGCTTGGCTCCCTTTTCATTTTGTTCCCGCTTTACATGACAGTCAGTATCGCCTTGAAAAACCCGGAGGAAATGGCGAACTCTATCTTCTCCTTGCCAACCGGCCTACATTTCAGCAATTTCACGCGAGCCATTGAAGCCACCGACTTCTTTCAGGCTCTTGGGAATAGCATCGTGGTAACGGTCGTATCGGTTGTCTTTATCCTACTGACCAATTCCCTGGTCTCTTATGCCATTGCACGCAACATGAACCGCAAGTTCTTCAAAGGTCTGTATCTTTACTTTATCAGCGCGATGTTCATTCCGTTTCAAATCATTATGCTGCCGGTCGTGAAAGTCACCACCGAGCTTAGCATGAACAATATTCCCGGCTTGATCATTCTGTACATTGTATATGGCCTGCCGTTTAACGTCTTCGTCTATGTCGGGTACATCCGCTCCGTACCGATCGAACTGGAAGAAGCGGCTAGAGTGGACGGTACCTCCACCTGGGGGACCTTCTGGCGGATCATTTTTCCGCTGCTTGCACCGATCAGCGCTACGGTTGCCATCTTGTCCAGCTTATCGGCGTGGAACGATTTCCTTCTCCCCCTCATCCTGTTAGCTGAACCGACCCAATATACCCTGCCTCTCGTTCAGTACGTGTTCCAGGGCCAATTCAGCACGGATTATAATCTGGCCTTCGCCTCCTACTTGCTGGCGTTGCTGCCGATGGTGATCGTCTATCTGTTCCTTCAGAAATGGATCATTAACGGGATTACCCAAGGGGCAATCAAAGCCTGAATGCAAACACAAAACGACCCAAGCCTTCGTGAATACACGGATGGCTTGGGTCATTTTTTATTTCAACGTGATATCTTTCTCCCAGGTCAATTCCTGGCCTTGTTCATTGCCGAATACGAAGGTGACCTTTCCCTCTTCGCCTTTCATCTCATCGGGATAGAGGAATCCCATAAACTGTCCGTTTCCGCTGATGTAGAAGCCGTTCCCGCCGTTTTGCCCATGCTGAATAGCTTCCTCCAGCGTATTCACGATCTCGTTTTTCTCCGACTTCCACTTGATTTCCTTGAGCATATAACCTTCCGGCGCTTTCTTGACGGTGAAGTCAAAGCTGCCCCCTTCTGCAAGCGGTTTGGGTGTCTGATCAATGACAATCAGGATATCCCCGTTAGCAGTGCCGTTTGCATCAGCTTGGTTACCGTTTGCATCGCCTTGATTGCCGTTCGTCGCTGCCTCGTTGCCTGAGTTGGCCGTGTTATCCCCCGAGTTGGTATTGGCCGACGACGGATCGCTGACCCCTGCCGTATTCGAAGGCGCATTCTGGCTCTGCGGCGCTCCGGTAAGAGTTTTGCTGCCGCATGCGCTCAGCATCAGTACCGTGGCCAGGGCCATCAACAAGAATATTAGGGTTTTACGTTTCATCATGAGTTTCTCCTCCGTTTTGGGTTTCTTTATCTAGTAAGGTAAAATAGAAAGCTACACCTTGCTCCGTATTCAAAGCGCCATATTCACTGCCATGCAGCTCCAGGATATGCTTTACGATCGCCAGTCCCAGACCGGTTCCGCCTGACTTGCGGTCACGAGAACGCTCCGCCCGGTAGAAATGGTCCCAGATCCGAGTGAGATCCGCCTCAGCGATGGAAGGGCCGGCATTTTCGATCTTTGTCGTGATTGTCCCATCCTCGTCTCGGTGCAGTCCGATGTGAATCGTGCTATGCTCTCGGGCATGACGGACGGCATTGCTTAACAAGTTCAGAATCACTTGCTCGATGCGTCTCGGATCCGCCCAAACCGTGACTTCATTCCGTTCTGGGGGCAACTTCCCCTCTTCTTGGCTCCGGTTCAGTTCGATCCGAAGTTCCTTTGCCTCCAACTGCTGGTCAAAGGACTCCGCCACCCGTTTGATCAGGCTGGTCAGAGAGAAGCTCCGGGGATGGAGCTGCACCTTCTTCACCTCAAATTTGGACAATTCCAGCATATCCATAATCAAGGCGTTCATGCGGTCGGTTTCGCTGACGATCAGGGCCAGATACCGCTCCTTCTTGTCGTCCGCCACGCCGTCCTGCAGCCCTTCGGCAAACCCTTTGACGATGCCAAGCGGTGTTTTTAACTCGTGCGAAATATTGGCGACCAGTTCCTTACGCAGCTCTTCTGCGATCCGCTTCTCCTCCACGTCGAGCTGCAGCTGATGGTTTGCGCGGGTTAACTCCTTCAGCGCCTGATCCAAATTACGCGACAACCGCGCAAGATGACGGGACAACTCGCCGAACTCATCCTTGGACCGGCCCTCCGGCACCGCAGAGAAATCCAGCTCCGCCAGCCGAGCCGCCGTACGATTCAGGGCGAGCAGCGGACGGGAAACCATCCGAGAGAAAATCAGCGACAGCAGCAGCACTAGAACGACGATCAGCGGCGCTAACACAATGACATAACGTTGAAGGATAGCCACGGCCTCGCCAACCGGCTGCAATGAGCTTAACGCAACCATGTAGCGGGGGCCGGTCTTGCCTTCATTTGCGAGCGGCTGCAGCAGCACTACGTATTCGACGCCGCTCCATGTGTCACGCCATTCGAAGCGTACCGGATAACCTTCACGCAGACGGGTCTCAGAGGTTTGGGCCCTCCAGGTTTGGAGCGCATCATCGATCAGCGTATCCTGATAAAAGGGATTATAGGAGCGGGAGTTCAGCTCCGGCAGCAGCAGATCCGTCACTTCACCTTCCGACCGCACCAATCCGATGTCGGGTTCTTGGGTCGCCTCTACCGACAAGCGGATGTTCACGGGATTCATGATCGTATCCAACTGATCCATGAACATCCCATCGACCGTTAGCCGATCGCCGATGGCAGCCTGCGGAATCGCCTCGCTTGTCGTTCCTTCGGTCGGAATCACCACCTTCACCGTTTTCCCGTCCGAAGTTCGTATATCGATGTAATAGGGTTCATAGTGAAGCTGCGTAAACTCCCGATTCAGAATCGCGATGCTGGCGTCGTGTCGGTTCATAAATTCGCCCAGCTGCCGGGAAACCTGCTGCTCATCGTCGGGATGCTTCCTATACTGTGCGGCGAAGCTCTCCATGCTCCCCGCCAGACGGCTAATTTTAGTTCCTCGGTAAAACCGCTCGAAGAATACTCCCTCCGCCACCATCACCACCAAGAAGGCCAGCAGGACCAAAGCCGATGTTACGACGAACAACTTGAAAACAACGCTATGCCTTTTCATGGGTTCGTATCGAATTTATAGCCCGATCGGATCACGGTCGCGATGTACCGTCCTTCGTCTCCCAGTTTGGCTCTTAATTTTTTGATATGGGTATCCACCGTCCGTGAATCCCCCAAATAATCGTAACCCCAAACAGCATCCAAAATAGCTTCTCGGCTCAGCACCTTACCGGTATGCTTAACCAAAAAGATCAACAGCTCATATTCCTTTGGCGTCAGATTAACCGGCTCGCCCCTGACGGTTACGACATGGGATTCTCGATTGATCGATAAGTCGCCGAATACTTGCGTTTCGCTGTCTCGGCCGACCGTGCCTTCCTTCCTCTTCATCAAGGCGGTGGCACGTGCAACGAGCACTCTTGGACTCAGCGGCTTCGTCACGTACTCGTCGGCGCCCAGCTCGAATCCAAGCAGTTGGTCGTCGTCTTCGGCCCGGGCCGTCATGATAATGATCGGCACGTCCGATTTGCCGCGAATTCGCCGGCATACCGACCAGCCGTCCATCTCGGGCATCATGATGTCCAGCACGACCAGGTCGACGGCGGTTTGCTCGAACATCTCGAGCGCGATCCGACCGTTTTCCGCTTCATGAACTTCCCACTGTTCTTTTTTAAAATAATCGGTAATAAACTCGCGCATCAGCACGTCGTCTTCCACCAGCAATATGCTTCGTTTCATTCGGGCATCACCTATGCTCGTATTCTGGCCTTCCCACTACACTTCTATGAATTCGGGCGGCACCTCCATTCCCCCTTGCAAAACCAAGTATAACGAAGCGATGTGTCCGCCGTGTGAACTTAGGGTGAACATCAAAAAGGACTTTCTGCGCGGAAAGCCCTACCTTCAAATTCAGATGCACTTTTCGATTTCCATTAGGGATGACTACAAGACCATCAGATTCGCAGTCCCGTTTCGGCGTACGTCCGTGGGCTATTGATAATGAGCAGGCAAGCGTTTGTGGAAATTAAGCGAAGAAATGACGGGGGTCCATTTTGATTTATCTTAATGAAGTGCACTCCACCACATCTATACCTCAGTTATGTTCAAGGTAACGCATCCAGAGATAAATACAGACAGGCTGCGGAAACGGCAAAGAACAGGAAGGAAATCCGACGATTTCTACGCATATTAAACCCGAAAGCTCCAAAGAAGATCATGGCTGCGAGCTTCGACACGCTATCCGAATAGCCGCCCAGCGAAAAAGCGGAACTGCTAAACACAATAGACGACAATAAAGAAATCCCGACTCCCATACGAAACCACAAGGGTTCTCTCATGAATAAATGAAAGAATGATTGAATTTGTCTCACAAGCCCCTCCTTCTGAGCAGTCACGATAAGCGAATAAGAAAACCCTTGATTTATCACCGTTTTTGACAAATCAAGGGTCTTATCGTGTCACAAACCTGCATTGTAAATTGTCTCAGTTAACCGTTACTCACCATGTGCTTTTCGTTCTCTTCGATTTATTGCCATAACGAAGTAGCGCAAGCAACAGGAAGCCGATTCCTGCTCCGTTCATCAACCCCAACCCAAAATCCGTCATCTGGATGTCGCTTCTACCGAGGTACATTGCCAGAACAATGAACAACATACCGACCATGGTCAACAACAGGCCTTGCATCTTCTCTTTCGTCATGGAAAACCCTCCTTAAATCTTATACGCCTTCATGGCTTTGCGCAGTTCTTTGAAGGTAGGACGTTTGCCGTACAGCAGGACGCCGGTGCGGTAAATTTTCGCGGACAGCCAGCCGAACAGGAAGATCGCAATGGCTAGGACAACCAGCGAAAGCGCAATTTCCCAAACTGGCGGTTCGCCGATGCCAACCCGTACGATCATCGATACCGGTGACACGAACGGGATGAAAGAACTCACCTTCATGAGCAGCGAGTTTGGCGTGCTCAAACTGAAGATCCCGATATAGAACGATGCCAACGACAACATCGTGATCGGCATGACTGCCTGCCCCAGCTCTTCAGTGCGGCTGACCAGCGAACCGATCGCGGCAAACAGTGTCGCATATAAGAAGTATCCCAAGATGTAAAAGACAAGGCCAAGCACTAAGACTTCCACGCGGATATCGGACAATTGAAGGTTGAAATCCGCCAACACCGGCTGATTATACGGCAATGAAATGTTGATCGCAATAACGCCGGCAAAGATAGCGATCTGTAACAAGCCAATGAAGAACATCCCGAGGATCTTGCCGAACATTTGCGCCAACGGCGATACGCTCGTGATGAGAATTTCCATGATCCGCGAACTTTTCTCCGCGGTAACCTCGGCCGAGATCATATTCCCTGTCATCATGATCGTCATGAAGAACAAGATGATCAATACGTACACAATCACGTAGTTAATCGCACCGGTCTCTTCCGCCTTATTCCCGGTTTCGCTTCCACCCGTTTCCGGCGAAGCCTTCACCGTATCAATTTGCACCGGCGCGCTCAGCGCAGCAATCTGCTCATCGGTCAGCATGCCCTTCGTCAAATACTCCGCCTTGACGTTCTGCAGTGCCGCTTGCAGCGCGGTTTGCAGCCCCATCCCCAAGCTGTCTTTCTTGGAAGTGTAGGTCACGGTCGGGAAGACACCGCCGTCCCCTTCAGCAAATTGCAGATAACCGTCAATGTCTCCAGCATCGATCGCTGCCTGCAGTGCCGCTTTATCTGCCTGTTCGTAAGGAATAAGCGTGTAGCCTGCTGCCGGCTGTTTCGCCGTATAAGCCTCAAGCGATTTCGCCAGTTCCGTCTGTCCTTCGTAGATAAGACCGATCTTGGCCGGATTGTCGTCCCCACCGGTAAACTTGTCGATAAAATAAGGTACATGCATCCCGATAGTCACGAGCAGAGCCAACACGAGCGTAGTAATAAGAAATGATTTCGTTCTGACTTTATTCATAAAAGTAAAGCCAACAACCGTCCCCATTTTATTCATTCGACTCACCTACCTCTTTAATAAAGATCTGATTCAGGGTGGGCTCCTTGATCTCGAAATGCTCCACTTCACTGACTTCCATCGCTTTACGCAGGATTTCTTGTGCAGCCGCTACCTGCGAGATGCGCACGAGGTAACCGCGTTCTTTTCGCTCTACCTTCTCGACGCCTGCAATCTGCTCCAGCCCGGTCACTTCACCGATCGTGTGCAGCAACACTTCTTCACGAGGATACCGCTTTTTAATCTCCCGCAGATTGCCTTGCAGCACGGTGTTTCCGCGATGCAGAATCGTGATGTTGCGGCACAGCTCCTCCACATGTTCCATCCGGTGGGTGGAGAATAGGATACTGGTGCCTTGATCGCGCAGCTCCTTCACCGTCGCTTTCAGCAGCTCGACATTAACCGGATCCAACCCGCTGAACGCTTCGTCCATGATCACGAGTTTCGGTTTATGGACAACCGCGGCTATGAAGCCCATCTTTTGCTGGTTCCCCTTAGATAACTCCTCGATCTTCTTGTCGTAATATTCCGGCACTTCGAACCGATCAAGCCAATATTTCAAGCTCTTGTCGGCTTCCGCCGCAGACATGCCGCGCAGCCGCGCCAGGTAAATGATCTGGTCGCTGACCTTCACCTTCGGATACAAGCCGCGCTCTTCCGGTAAGTAGCCCATCTTCGCTTGCAACTCGCGGCCATAGGGCTTCCCGTCATACGAAATCTTCCCGCCGTCCGGATAGATTAAACCCAGTACCATCCGCATTGTCGTTGTTTTGCCGGCGCCGTTTGCCCCGAGCAATCCGTAAATCTCGCCTTCCTCCACCTGCAGTGAGATGTTGTCGACGGCGGTCTTCTCGCCAAATTGCTTCATTACGTTTTCCAGAACCAATGGATTTGCCATATTCCCTCTCCTTCTTCTATATGAAATCAATTCATCCCATTAAACCATTGCCGCTTCCGGTGCCGGTTTGACCGGTGGATGCCCTTGGATCCACAGCTGCAAAATCTCATCCAGCTCTAGGCTGCGGGTCTGCATGACCTGTAGCCCTTTGGCCGCAAGGCTTTGCTGGAGTTGCCCTTCATGCTGCTCCTGTACAACCAGCTTGGTCACCGACGGGCCATCCACGCAGAGGATCGTTCCTTGCGGTAAATCGTCCGGCGAGCACCCTCCGCTGCGGATCCAGATCTCTTTCCAGCTGCTGAATAATTGATCCTTCTCGGCCATCCCCAGCACCTGTCCGTGATGCACCAATGCGATGTAATCGGCCAGCCGTTTCACTTCCTCAGCGACATGTGTTGCGAGGAGTATCGTCATATCCTCATCGGCCATGAACTCCCGGAGCTCCTCAATCATGCTCTTCCAGGCGAACGGATCCAGTCCCGAAGAAGGCTCGTCGAGCAGCAACAGCTTCGGCCGAGCCGCCAGCGCCGCCGCGATTTCGAATTTCCGCCGCTCCCCTTTGGACATTCGATTGAGTCGTTCCTGTCTCGGGACATCAAATCGATCCATCAAAGCTTCAAAGAGCTTCTCATCCCAGGATGGATACCAATGCGACCGGAACTGAGCTGCCCGTTCCGCCGTCATATAATTCTCTTCCGGCTCAGGCGCTTCGGGGACATACCCGATTTGTTGGCGCAGATCAATCGGTATCACGCCGGAGAATGTTTGCCCGAACCAACGGATCTCCCCCGAATCAGGCCGGAGCATCTGCTGGATCATTTTCATGATTGTGCTTTTTCCCGATCCGTTAGGTCCGACCAGAGCCACAATATACCCCTTCGGCACTTGCAAGTGTAGCGGTCCAATCGTCTTGCGACGCCCCTGTTTAAGAGCTCCGACCAGCTCAATTGCCATAGGTTGTTCCATTAGTTCGTTTCCTCCTTGCTTGGCGACGCATCGTATTTCTGCTTCACGATTTGCAAAAACAGCTGCTTCAGCTCTTCCGCCCCATATTGCAGTGATTGTCCGGCATCAACAGCCTTTTCGATCGCTTCCTTCACCACTGCGGTGCGGTATTCATCTCGCTCACCTGCAGTGACCTTGGCGACGAAGGTCCCCGTTCCCTGCTTGGTACGAAGGAGTCCCTCGGTCTCTAAGTCTTGGTAAACCCGGCGTACCGTGATCACGCTGCAATTTAAGGCGCCAGCGAATTCCCGGATTGAAGGCAGCAACGTCCCTTCTTCGATTTGTCCGCTGACGATCAACGACCGGAGCTGCGACTCGATCTGATGATACAGCGGCGCGGCGCTATTTTCGTTAATTTGAATGGGAATCCACACCCTTCTTGCTCACCTCCGCCTTACTCCCCTTTTTTCCGTACTTCATTAGCCCAAATCTCGTTGGTTTAGTTTCCGCAGCGTCACCGAGGACAGTGAGGCCAATCCAACAATCCCTACTGCCAGTGTGCCCCACATCAATGGAGACCGTACGAGATGTTGCCGGGAGAACTCCAGGGTGAACGACATGAGGTTGCCGCCAAACCAATTCGCAGCAAATGCGATTAGCCCCAAACCAAGCATCAGCAGGAAGGTTAACCATAAATAAACTTTGCCCTTCTTCAGAAGCTCGAAGTAGATGAACACCCCGTTGATCAATAATCCATAACCGTTCCAAGTTAAAGCAAACACAATAAATGTACCAAGCCCCAATCCACTGTTATTCATCAGTTTCGTTACCAGATAAATACCGCCGTAGAACAAAACGCTATTCAGCAGCATCGCTGCCCCCAATTGGATCAACCGTTCCCGAATCACTGTCTTTAAGGGAATCGGTAACACACGGTAATAACGCAGCATCTGAGTATAGGTGTCTCCTTTAATGTAGTTAAATGATCGCCGAGTAAAGAAGAAACCCGTGAACGGAACCATCGCTAGCATCAAGAAGTCAACCATCGGATTCATTACGTAATCGGTCTCCTCCCGAGCCCCCACCAAGGAGCCGAGCATCAGCGCGACGTAGAGCATAAAGATGACGTTCCAGATCAAATAAAGCCGATCGTTTCGCAAATCTTTTTTGAAGATGAACCACGCGTCTTTCCAACTGTCCAAGTCGATCAACCTCTTTTCATCCCATTCGCCTTCAGCCTGTTCTCTCATTCGCCGATGGAATTTGATAATCACTGTGCTTACTGTTTATATCTTTATACACAGTATAATCACTGTGCTCACTCATGTCAACATTTTCCTTTGATTACATAATAAAAACGCCAACAGCGCGATTCCTCAAGAATCCGCCATTGGCGCTTAGCCTTACGATCAAATGAAGTTTTCCGTTGGACTAGCCTACCCTAAGCTCCCAAAATCACTTCCCACACCGGCTTCGTATGGCCGCCCGGATACATCAGGTACAACAGCACATATACAGCTACACCGGTAATGGCCGTACAGAACCAAATGACCGAGGTCACCCGGCCCCATTTGCGGTGTTTAGCGTATTTTGCCTTAAAGCCTAGTACCAACGTAGTGATTCCGAATACAGCCGCGACGGTTGCCAACACGATATGGAAAACAAGGAACGTTTGATAATAGCCCTTCAGGCTGTCCGGTCCGCCCCATGACGTATTGCCGATAAATACGGTCCGCGACATGTAGATCACGAAGAACAGCAAGGCAGCCGCGGCGGCAGCGATCATCGTCTTTTTGTGGGCTTCTCGTTTCCCTTTGATGATTAGCCCCCAACCGATCGCAACCAGCACCGCACTAATGACGATAAACGATGTGCTTAGCGTCGGAAATAACGTGAACAGATCCAATTTGCATCCTCCTAAACATAGACCTCATTTTGTGAGCGTGTACACGGGCCCTGTTATGTCACGGCCCAGCTTGCGGGGGCAGCGGCGGATTTAAGGGATCATTCGGTCGCGCCATCCCCAACATTTCATCTTCCTCGGCGTTCTCCCGGTTCTCTTGCTTGTACCACTGGAAGAATACATAAGCCAGCATCGACGCAAAGATGAATTCCTGAATAAATTTCATCAGGATCCCTCCCACCTGCTGATCAATGTCCGGCTGCAGGTAACCAAAGAACTCGGGACCGCCAAATTGGCGGAGCAGCATCGCCGGATCGCCAGCCACGCAGTAGCCCATTGCCCGCGCCCAAACCGCAGGATCGCTGTACGTCGCATACAGCGGTTCATCGGCAAAGATGATCAGTCCGCAGGCCGGCGTCAACAGAACCATATTGAGGAAGATAAAACCCATCTTCTTGAGCCCCTGAACACCGGCCCGTTCCGGCAGCGGGTTGACCAACGTCCACCACATGAGCACCGCGGCGACAAATAAGACAATGTAATACAAGCGATGTATCCCGAAATGAAGCATGACATAATCATGCACGACCGGCAGATGGTAAAACGAAAATAACCCGTTAAACACCACAGCCGCTACTACCGGACGAGCAAACACCTTCAACTTACTCAAAGGGCTCCCGGCCAGGTAAGAGGTAACTCGCCGCCAAACCCACGGCGGCAGGCCCAGCATTAATAACGGCGGCGCCAGCAGATAGGACAACGCCATGCTGAGCATGTGAAAGCTGAACATCATGTGGCCCAGCAGTTCCACCGGACCTCCTTGAGCCAGGTAGAGCAACACCATCCCGGTAACGAACAACAGTTTCCGTCCTACCGAAACGTGAGAATTCCCCTTCGCCCATCGTTCACTGCCCGGCCCGATCAACACGAAATACCCGCCTGTAATCAATAGCATCAAGGCCAAGAATACCGGACTCCAAACCGCCGTAAATGTAAAATATTCTAATCCCAGCACGGCAAACCCTCCTTCCGTAGCGCCATCAGTTCTGTCCAAATTGTGAACAAGCCTGCAAATACGACAAAAACGGTGACAGCGCCCCAAAGGGGCGGTACCGTTTCTGCTTTGTTCCTATAGATATCCAGTTCTTCGTTTACCACCACATCCAATATAACGCGGCAATAATCGCGGTAAATGCAACGAAAAATCCGCCAGCCATGAAGATAATCGGGATCAAATGCCCCTTATCCTTCATATGCATCCAATAACCCAGTTGAATCAGCACCTGCAACACCGCCATCACGAGCAGCAAAATAACGGTAAAAGCGGTGTTCACCCCGCCTGCCGCAACCGCTGCGAAAGCGATAAGGGTTAGGACGATGGAGAAAATAAACGCGATGATATGCTTCTCCGGACCTTCATGCCGCTGGCGATGCTTTACCGCCGGCGAACCGTTCGATTCCTGATTAACCATCCGTTAGACCACCTTTCCGAGCAGGTAGACAACCGTGAAGATGAACACCCAGACCACGTCGATGAAATGCCAGTAAATGGCCGACACATAAACCTTCGGTGCCGTGACTACATTCAGGCCCTTCTTAAAGAGTTGCCCGATGAGCAGAGAAATCCACAAAATCCCGAACAATACGTGCGCTCCGTGGAAGCCAACTAACGTGTAGAACGCTGAACTGAACGCACTTGTCGTCATCCCGTACTCTTCATGCAGCACATACTCGGCAAACTCGTAAATTTCCAGTACAAGGAATGCGAGGCCGAGCAGCACGGTTACGCCTAACCAACCCGCCAGTTTCCCTTTATCGCCGCGATGCATCGCCTGGATGGCGAAAACACTCGTTAAACTGCTGACCAAGAGGATAAAGGTTGCGGCTGCCGTCATCGGTAAGTTAAACAGTTCGCTTGCAGACGGGCCATCGGCGATTTGGTTCCGCAACGTGAGGAAAGTCGCAAACAAAGTACCAAACAGAACCGCCTCGCCTCCGAGGAACAACCAGAAGCCCAAAATTTTATTACGGCCTTCCAGCGTTGCCTTCTCCGGTTCATGCGGCAGCGTGCCGGTTACATGCGATGTGTTTGGCGTACTCATGCTTTGACCCCCTTCCCATTCAGTTCGTCCAGTTCAATGTGCCAGCCGTGATCGTCATACAACGAACGGAGCAGCATGCACAGGAACGTGATCGCCAAGCCGATCCCGACGACAATATAGTTGTTGAACAGGAAGTTCATCAAACCGTTACCGAAATCATCGTTCGTGAACATAAAGCCCAAACCCGCGATGAACAAGCCGACCGACATAATGAAAGGAAGAATCGTCGGCGATGGCATATGGATCGGTCCAACCGGCTCCGCCGGCGTCATTTCCTTATTCCCGGCCATCTTCTCTTTCCAGAACGCGTCGATGCCGCGTACCAGCGGAATTTGTTTAAAGTTATACTCTTCCGGCGGCGAGGCAATCGACCACTCGAGCGTACGTCCGTCTTCCCAAGCATCGCCAGGTACGCCTTTCGGTTTGCTTGCCGTGATGGCGATATTCACCAAGAACAAGATCACGCCAACCCCCATCAGGAATGCACCGATCGTACTGATCAAGTTCATCAAATCAAAGCCTTGATTCGGCAAATACGTGAAGACGCGGCGCTGCATCCCGATCAAGCCAAGGAAATGCTGCACGAAGAACGTCATGTGGAAACCGATGATAAAGAACCAGAACTCCCATTTACCGAGTCTTTCATCCAGCATGCGGCCGAACATCTTCGGCCACCAATAATGCAGTCCGGCAAACAAGCCGAGTACAAGACCACCTACAATAACATAGTGGAAGTGCGCTACGACGAAATAAGTATCATGATATTGGTAATCCGCCGGCGCCGAAGCCAGCATGACCCCGGTTACCCCGCCCATAACGAAGGTTGGGATAAACCCGGAAGCGAACAGGTTTGCCGTCGTAAAGCGGATTTGTCCGCCCCACATCGTGAACAACCAGTTGAAGATTTTGATCCCCGTCGGAACGGCGATCAGCATTGTGGCGATAGAGAACAGGGCATTAGCCACCGGTCCCATCCCTGTCGTAAACATATGGTGCGCCCAAACCATGAAGCCGAGAAAGGCGATCAAGATCGTGGCGAATACCATCGAGCTATAACCGAACAGTCGCTTACGCGAGAACGTACTTACAACCTCGGAGATGACTCCAAACGCCGGCAATATCAAAATGTAGACCTCGGGGTGACCGAAGATCCAGAAGATATGTTGCCATAGCACCGGGTTGCCGCCGCTTTCTACATTAAAGAAGTTAGCGCCAAGAATCCGGTCGAACGTGAGTAGCACCAATCCAACCGTGATCGCCGGAAAAGCGAACAGGATCATTGCCGACGTGACGAACGACGTCCAGGTGAACATCGGCATCCGCATAAAGGACATCCCCGGCGTACGCATCGTGATGATCGTCGCCAGGAAGTTAATGCCGCCGATCAGTGTCCCAAGACCGGCAATCTGCAGGCCGATCGTGTAGAAATCAACCCCGTGCGTCAAGCTATAGGTCGTTGACGACAGCGGCGTGTACGAAGTCCATCCGGCATCCGGAGCGCCGCCCATGATCCAACTGAGGTTCAGCAGCAAGCCGCCGAACAGGAACGTCCAGAACCCAAGGGCGTTCAGAAAAGGAAACGCCACGTCCCGAGCCCCGATCTGCAGCGGAATCACCGCGTTCATCAGAGCGAAGATGACCGGCATAACGCCAAGGAAAATCATCGTTGTGCCGTGCATCGTGATTAATTCGTTAAATTGCTGCGCCGTTACAAAACTATTCATCGGTTTTGCCAGCTGCACGCGGATCAGCAATGCTTCGATGCCGCCGATCCCAAAGAAGAAACCGCCCGCCACTAAATACAAAATGGCGATTTTCTTGTGATCGACCGTCGTCAACCAGTCCATTATTCCCTTGTGCCGCTTGACAGTGTGAGCATGAGCCAAGGTTTGTACCCCCTCTTTTAATTCCTATCCATCCATGCCGTCCATAGAGGCACGCAAGATTAATAAGATAATTTGCTGTTTGCCAAGTAGTCGGCGATCGCTTCAATATCCGCATCCGTCAATCCGAGGTCTTGCTTCGGACTCGGCATTTTGTTGCCCGGTTTCACCTTCTGCGGATCTGTCAGCCATTCCACCAAATTATCCTTGACCGGTTTGCCGTCGATCGGTTTGCCGGACGCTTCTGCATTATGTAAAATGCTCGCTACCGTCTCTCTGCTGCCGATGCCCGTCAGGTTTGGCCCGATCGGTCCACCTTGGTCGCCAACGGCGTGGCAGCTCAAGCATTGCGTCTTAAACACTTCAGCCACGGCCGGATCTTGAATCGTTTGGACCGGCGCCTTCATCGCTTCAACCCAACGGTCGAAGGACTCCTGGCTAACCGCCTTGACTTTGAATTCCATGAAGGCGTGGGATTTCCCGCACAGCTCGGCGCATTTCCCGAGGTAAACCCCTTCATTCGTGGCTTCCAGCCAAGCTTTGTTGACCGTTCCGTCCGTATTCGTATCCGTTTTTCCGCCGAGCGAAGGCACCCAGAAGGAGTGCAGCACGTCGGCCGTCTTCAGCTCAAGCGCAATTTTCTTGCCCGTAGGAATGATCATATCCTGGGCTGTCGTAATTCCGTATTCCGGATAGGAGAACTCCCACCAGAACAAATGCGAAGTCACTTTGACTTTCACCGCATTCGCATCCTTCGAGTAGTCCTCGCCAAAAGCAAATACTTTCTGCACCGTCGCAACCGCCAGAATCAACACCAGGACCAGCGGAATGGCCGTCCAGATGATCTCCAGCTTATGGTTGCCTTCAACTTGCTTCGGAATATCCGTTTGACCCGGCTTGCGGCGGTACTTGACCCACACGTAAGCGGCAATTCCGAAAACGATCAGCATGACGACTACCATGATCGTAATCGACAGCTTAATTAGTCCAAGCTGACCCTCGGCTACCGGACCCTGCGGTCTAAGCACGGACAGGTCTTCGCGGCCGCATGCGGACAAGAGGAGCGCTAGCATGGCAAACATAGGTACTAGCCGCTTAACAGCCTTCCACGGTTTCATCATTGATCTACCCCACTTCTTACGTTTTCTTCCGCAGCATCACAGAGATTCTTAGCCTAAACAGCTCGAAAATCTACCTGTCTATCACGGAAACTACATTCCTGTCAATTACAACAATCACCTATTAAATATATGATCGAACCCCTCTTTTGTCAATGATTCAGGGGCAGTTCACAAATTGTTCAAATATCCGAAAAGCCGCACCACAAAAGGTTTTGTTAACGTTTTCCCTCGTTCGACACCCCTTGAAAAGGCTGCCAATTTTGAACATTTCCCGGCGAATTGTGACGAACCCTCGCTCTGCTCCATTTTTGACATTTCTTCAAACTTTATTTCATTATAACTGAAGTAAAAACCTGTTTTCTGCGTGGAGATACGGACTTCTAGAGGGACATTCAGCCGATGAACGGTGCATCCGTTGATCAGTAGAGGGTGCGAGTTGCTCGAGATACTACGATGTTGAGTTGGCGTTGGACGGTGGCTGACGGGTTGGTGGAGAGGGCCTTGCACTGGGTAACGGCGGAGATAGCGCGGGATTGTTTGCTCTAGGTGCGGTGAAGTAACTGGAGTGGTGTTGGGAGGGGGGGATACTCGGGATCAAGTGGACGCATTTGCTTGGTAACTAACTTTCTAGAGGCAACTCTAACGGAACGTAATGACCTTATTTGCTCATTTCCCGGCCATTTCCCACAGTAACGGAACCCAGAGACCTTATACGGCTTATATCGCCGGGATTTAGCCTTGATTGTACTAAATAAGGTCTCCCGGTTCCGTTAGAAATCGGGACATTGACAAATCCGATAAATAACGGCTCTTAGTTCCGTTAGAATATAGAAATGTGGCGATGGTACGTAGACGGAACGTAGTACTGAACATACGCGAAACGTAGCAGTACAAAGTTGGAGTCGCCCAGCCCCTCCCCATAAAATCTTATCTTAAAAAGAAAAAAGAGAGCTATGCGCTCTCTCTTCATCACCCTATTGTCCATTCGTAAGCACCAGCGGTCCGTCCTCCGTGATCGCCAGCGTGTGTTCGTAATGCGCTCCTAGGCTGCCGTCCGCGGTGCGAATCGTCCACCCATCGTCCTCCCACAACACGGCGCCGGTGTCCCCGCCGGTAAAGATCGGCTCGATCGTGATGACCATGCCCGGCTGCAGCGTTACCCCGCTGCGCGGACGGCCAAAGTTCGGTACGTCCGGTGCCTCGTGCATCGCCCGGCCGATACCGTGGCCGATCAGCGGCTTCACGATGCCGATGTTTGCCGCCTGCGCCACGCGCTGCACCGCATAACCGATGTCGCCGATCTTCTTGCCGGGTACGGCCTCAGCGATTCCGGCCAACAAGGCTTGCTCGGTGGTCGTGAGCAGCTTCTCCGCCTCATCGCTCACCTGCCCGATCCGATAAGACCAGCCGGAGTCGGCCATCCACCCATTTTTGCCCACAACGATGTCGATCGTCACGATATCCCCCGCCGCAAGCTTGTGATTACCCGGAAACCCGTGGCATACCACGTCATTAATCGACGCGCAGGTGGCAAACGGAAACCCGTGGTAGCCTTTCTGCTCTGCCGTGGCTCCCCGCTTCTCCAAAAACGACTCCACAAAGGCGTCGATCTCCAATGTTGTGATTCCCGGTCCAATCATTTTGGCGATTTCGCGGTGGCACTCGGCCAATATCCGTCCCGCCTCGCGGATCCGCTCGATGTCCTCTTTTGATTTTAAACGTACCTTCATGCTCCGGTTCTCCTCCCGCTGCCGTTCGACGATTGATTTCGTGAGTTTCCGCCTGTTTCATTAATATATGTGGGAACGGACGAAAAAAACCGCCCCGAACGCCCAAGGCGACGGAACGGCGATATGCTAACATTCAAATGGTTCAGGAAACGGACGAATCCAATTTCCCGAGCTCATGCTCAACCAGGTGGGTCAATTCCTCTTCATAGCCGCCCATAATACGATACTTGCGGACATATTCTTTCACGAACTTCTTCGGATCCTTCGGTTTGAAGATTCGGGTCATTTCCCGTAAACTTTCTTTCACTTCGTCATGACCTTTCGTTGCCATAGTGATTCCCTCCCAGAACGCTTAAGGTAAATGCTCCGATTTTGCGATGCCGAAAAGTGTAGGTTCACAATCATGAAGTCGTGCCGGCTATTCAGTTGTATGGAATGACCTCCTATTCCCTTATTGTAACATATTCAGGATCAGGTTTCAGCTTTCTTCCAATCGTACATTTTTTATCCGTTTGATCTAAACATATTTATAAACGGGAGGAAGGGGCAAACTACAAGCAACTTAAGGACATGGATTGGACTTGAAGAGGAGTGATATTTCATGACTTCCCAAACTCCGAAAATCATTATTTTATATGCCAGTTACGGGGATGGGCATTACCAAGCTTCCAAAGCGGTCGAAGCCAGCTTGCGGAGCAGAGGCGTGACCGACGTTACGCTACTCGATTTGATGGCTGAGGCCCATCCGTTGATCAACGGCATCACGAGGTTCGTGTATTTGCAAAGCTTCAAAACAATTCCCCGCCTCTACGGTTGGGTTTATAACGCCACGAAAGAAATGCCTCAGGAAGCGCCTTTGCTTGAAGTGATAAATTCGCTTGGGGCCGGGAAGCTGCAACAAACGCTGAGGGAACTTAGGCCAGATTTGATTATTCATACCTTTCCCCAATTAGCAATGCCCCGGCTGTTAAAACGGACCGGTCAGTCATTGCCGCTCGTCAACATCGTGACCGACTTTGACTTGCACGGACGATGGATTCACCCGGGGGTCGACCGTTACTACGTGGCGACCGACGACATAAAGGCAGAAATGATGAACCGCGGCATTCCCGAAGACCGTATTCGGGTGAGCGGCATTCCCGTCAAACCGGAATTTGGCCGCCAATCTAAGACCAGCGAGAAGTCCTTCCCAGAGCCACTCCAAAGACTTCTCTCGGAGCGTCCCGTCGGCAAACCCACCGTTCTGTTGATGGCCGGAGCCTACGGGTCCATGCAAGGAGTACGCGAAGTCATCGAACGGTTAACTGCCCTGGATCGTTATCGAGTCATCACGGTATGCGGGCGGAATCGCGAGCTTTACCGGGGGCTTCAGGGGCAACTCCGCCCCCATCCGGACGTTCACCTCATCGGATACGTCAAACAGGTGGCCGAGCTGATGCGGAGCAGCGACTGCATCGTGACCAAGCCGGGCGGGATTACTTTGTCCGAAGCGTTGGCCTGCCAATTGCCGATATTCATCTATCGCCCCGTTCCCGGGCAAGAGCTCAATAACGCGCGATACCTAGCGCAAAAGGGCGTAGCTTGCATCACCCGTACCCCCGCAGAGTTGGCTCAGGAAATCGACGCGCTCTTCGGGGATGAATCCCGACTGACCGAGCTACGCCAGAAAATCGAAAACCTCCGCCGGCCACAGGCCGCGGAGGTGATAGCAGATGATATATTACAGCAATGGTTCGCGCCCGAGCGGGCCGAGCTGGTTCTTACGTGAGAGGGCTCGTCATACATTTAAGGTAAGACAATCCTCTCCCGAAAGAAGGTCATGTCCTTATGTCCCCTTTTAAATCATCCACCGGCCTCTACGAAAACGTCGCCGGCTTCCTGTGTTACCTGTTCGCGTTTGTCGGCGGCGTCGCTTTTCTTGCCCTGGAGCGGCGCAGCCGATTTGTGCTGTTTCACGCCCTGCAATCGGTCATGTTGTTTGGCGGCTTAATGCTGGCCCACGCCTTGTCCGGATTCCTGCCGGTCATCGGCATTGTCGTCAATCTGTTACTGAGCTTGCTTGGCGTGACGCTTTGGATCGTGCTGATGCTGGCCACGCTCCAAGGCAGATGGTTGAAGCTGCCCTGGATCGGCGAACTGGCTGAGAGACAGTTACAAAGGATGTAGCTACTCCCTCAATCCGTCAACTGCCGATAATTAAACCGTAGCTTGGGCCGTTTCGCTTGAATCGGACTTAACTTCAGTCATGGATGCTTTACGTTTACCCCCTAGACCGTTAAACAGCAAATTCATCACAATCGCCGTAAAGCTGCCCGCGACGATTCCATTGTCTACGAGGATCCGAAGCGCGGCGGGCAGTCGATCAAACAGCTCGGGCATCACGGTTACTCCAAGTCCCATGCCGACGGAACAAGCGATGATCAACAGGTTCTCGTGCCGGTTCAAATCCACTTGGTCGCCCAGCATCCGGATGCCGGAAGACAAGACGAGCCCGAACAACGCGATCATCGCTCCGCCGAGCACCGACGTCGGTACCAACTGTGTCAAAGCGGCTATCTTTGGCACGAAGCCGATTAGAATCAGCAAACCGCCGGCCACCACGATCACGTCGCGAGTTTTCACCCGGCTCATTTGGACAAGCCCTACATTTTGCGAATACGTCGTATACGGGAAGGAGTTAAATATTCCCCCGAGCATGATCGCAAGGCCTTCCGCACGATATCCCCGTGTTAAATCCTTATCCGTAATCTCCTTATCCACGATCTTGCCCAGAGCCATAAACACGCCGGTTGATTCCGCGACGCTGACAATTGCCACAAGAATCATAGTTAGGATCGCCGAGGCATGAAAGGTTGGTTTGCCAAAATAAAACGGCTGCACGGCATGAAACCAACTGGCTTCCCTAAGCGGCGTCAGATCCACCTTGCCGGCGAGCGCCGCCACAAGGGTCCCGGCGATCAGTCCCAGCAGGACCGAGATCGAACGTGGAAAACCCTTAGCAAAGCGGTTCATCAAGATGACGAACAACAACACCCCGAAGCCAAGCGCAAGGTTGAGCGGGCTCCCGAAGTCGGGATTCTCGCCTGGACTGCCTCCGCCAAGATCGGAAATCGCCACAGGAATCAACGTGACCCCGATAATCGTGACTACAGAGCCGGTGACAACCGGTGGGAACAAAGCTATCAGCTTACCGAACAAACCGGCGAACAAAAAGACGAATAACCCGGAGGCGATGATCGCACCGTAAATGGCGGAGACCCCCGCACCGTCCGTCAGTCCGATGGCGATCATCGGCGATACGGCCTGAAAAGCACAACCCAGCATGACCGGGAGGCCGATCCCAAACCAGCGGTTCCCCCACACCTGAAGCAATGTGGCGACGCCGCAAGCCAGCAGATCGATAGCAATCAGATAGGTCAGCTGCTGAGGCGTGAAATGTAACGCGCCCCCTACAATCAGCGGTACGATAACCGCCCCGGCATACATCGCCAGCACGTGTTGCAAGCCGAGCGATAAGGTCTTCATCGGATGACGATGTTTCTGAAATATGCGTTCACGTTCCATATGGTTCAAGTTCCTCCCCTAGGTGATAATTAATCTCATGAATGAATGGGTGCATCCTCCAAAAAGGCAACCACTCCGTCTTCCAGCGAGGCAATTCGAACGAGCGATTCGACTTGGTATCCCGCTTCCGTGAGCAGCCGAGCCCCTGGCTGGAACGACTTCTCAATGACAATCCCAATGCCGGCGACTGTTGCCCCGGCTTTCTCTACGATACGGGCCAATCCGAAGGCTGCCTCGCCGTTTGCCAAGAAATCGTCCACGATCAACACCCGGTCGTCCGCACGCAGAAACTTTTTGGACACCGTGATCTCGTTCGTTTCTCGTTTGGTGAACGAGTAGACTTTTTCCACATAAATATTGTCCTTCAACGTCAACGACTGATGCTTGCGCGCAAAGATCATCGGGACGCCAAGCTCCAACGCCGTCATCATCGCCGGGGCGATCCCCGAGGATTCGATTGTCAACACCTTCGTAATGCCTTCGTCGGCAAAACGCCGGGCGAACTCGGCCCCCATTTCCTTCATCAGCACCGGATCCATTTGATGATTAAGAAACGAATCCACCTTCAATACCTGGTTCCCCAGCACGATCCCCTCTGCCATCACCTTGTCCTTCAGCAACTTCATTCCTGTTGTCCCCTCTCCAAATCGATGATTTCTAAATATCGGCTAAACGCAAAAAAGCCCATCCCCTGACGGAAATGGACATGTAGACAGAAAGCACCCGATGCGGACCCGAAGAACCAAGCGAAACCGGTTAATCAGGCGTTAACCTACCTGAAGCCTCCGGTTCCCGGGCTTATGCGCGGCGTTACTTTCCGTAGTCCGATCATTCCGGTGATCAGGTAGAGACATGCAGGCCGATTCCTGCACTTATACGGAAAATTCAAAGATGAACACACAATGTTAGAAGTATAACGCATCCCGCCCGGGAAGAGGAAGAGGAATTTCGAGGGATTCGTGAAAACTTTGCAAAGCTTTGCAAGATGATCGCGGGTAAACGGCGTTAAAGACCAGGTTAAAGCGGTTTAGGCTCCCGCGGCAAAAGGTTGGTGAGCAGCGATTTCAACTCGCCGTCTTCCTTATAGCTCTTCTCACCCGTGTCGAGGCGGCGGACCCGGATCTCGCTGTAATCCGCGCCGGCTTCCGTCGGCTTGAACACGAGGTTTTGACGATCCTCCAGACGCAGTTTATATCCCATCTCTTCAAACATTTGCAGAAAGTCGCTTTCGGCCGGATCCTTCCCAGGATCGAGAAAAAGCAACCCCCGCAAGCTCTTTACTTCATCCTTATGTACGACGTCAAAATGTACGATGCATTCCATATGCTTCACGCTCCTGAACACAGAATTATGCGGTATAGCATCCCCTGCAAGGGGTGGAAGCATCCGCCGAAGCAGTGCATTCCCCTGGACCGGGGCGCCGCAAAAATAAAACCGGCATGACAGCTGCGGAGCGCTTCGATCGCTTTGCCCCTGGGCCGCCATACCGGCGAATACCGCATGCTTACTTATTACTACGAAGGAGTGCACTCCCGCGCCTGTTTACTTTATGACAACCTGATGAACTTTCGTTCCGCCTTAAATTTGTTCAGAGCCGCAATGCGGACACCACTTCGTGCCTTTCACTAACGTAGAAGAACAAATTTGGCATTTGACCGTGGTCACGCCACCGATCACCACTTCCACTTCCGAATTCTCGGTTTGCGGCGCAGCGGCGTTCTGCGACCAGCTGCGAATGCGCCGATCTAACTCTTCCTGGCGTTTGCGCTCCCGCTCCAGCTCGCGCTGCCGACGCTCCTCATCCTCGGGGCCAACCGGCTCCACCGGTTCAGACACCTGCTCCGGTTCCCGCGGCTCCGTCTTCTCGCGAACCAGGGAAGCGGCAAGCACCAGCGTATCCATCTCGCCCACCGCCATCGACTCCATGACGGGCGGCTCGGAGCTGACCGCTGCCTCGCTCACTACCGGTGGTTGTACCGGTTCCGGAGCGGCCTTCAGCAGCTCCGCCGGGACAGATGGCTTAGCCTTGACCAGCTTATGCCCGCAATATTGGCAGAACAGGGCGTCCTCCGCTACGTTCCGACCGCAGGCGCCGCACAAGCGTTCATTTTTGAGCTCAGCGATTTTTAGCCGAATCTCATCGCGCTCTTCCGTCAGCAGATCACAGGTCTTGGCCAACTCGAGCATCTCTTTTTCCGCTGTGGCCATGTCCTTTTTCCGGTAAGCCTCATAAAACACTTCGCCCATTTTTTGAAAATATAAACCGAGTTCACGTTCGATATTTGAAATTTGGGTGTTCAGTTTACCGATCTCCACGACATTTTGCGCGCGATCGGTAACCTTGCCCGCACCGTCTTTCAACCGTTGTAAAATATTCATGACATGATTCCTCCCCGCGAAATATTCATTATCATACCAGATTTTGCCCCCCCATGAAACCGTCCTGCGACTCAGGAAGCGGCTTCTCCGGGTTTCCATTGGCGCCACGTTCCAAATCCGGGACAGCATGTTGTAATTTGTACAACATATGGGACACGGACGCGGGGATAGAACCTGAAATGTTGCTTTTGTTACAACATTTTTGTCCAGTTCAGCAACTGCAGGGGAGAAATGTTGCAAAAACTGTACAATTTCGACTGATACGAGAGCATGAAGGCTCAAATGTTGCAGGAAGTGCAACATTTCCGCCATTTCAGAGGCGGATGGGCCGAAAATGTTGCAGGAAATGCAACATTGGGTGTGGGGAGTGTCCTAAGGTGCGCATGGAGTGAGGGCAAAAGAGACAGCCGACCGCAGCGGTTGGCGGGTTCGGGGGCCTATCGCGGAGTGAGGCTCTAGCGGAGCCAGGCCTCACGAGGGGCCGTGCTGACCGTGCAGGGCAGGTCAGCGCGGCTTACGGCGCAGCGGGGCGGCAAGCTCCTCCGCCCGCTGCATGACCCGTTCGGCGACGAGCGACAGCCCCGTCGCCGCCCCCCGCACGCCGGGCAGCAGCGCAGCCCACGGCGTCGGGTCCGGGCCCGGCGGCGCGCTGGCCGCAGCCGGGCCCGCGGGGCCGAGTTCCACGTCGACGTCGTGGAACT
>NZ_JADCNN020000021.1:0-82676 GCF_014947195.2 Paenibacillus rhizolycopersici
TAAAACGCACGGCGTAACGAACAGTAACCAATCAGAAGGGCTCTCCTTGAGAGCTCTTCTTTTTGTTAATATGACATTGATATGTCTCATTTCTCGGGTATACTGATTTCAAAGGAGAGGGTACACGTGCAGATGAACCGGCTGTTCCAGATCGTATATTTGTTGCTGGAGCGCAAAACGATGACCGCCGCCGAACTGGCGCAGCGGTTCGAAGTATCCACCCGTACGATCTACCGCGACATCGATACGTTAAGCGGTGCGGGCATCCCGGTATACGCCAGCAAAGGAAAAGGCGGAGGAATCGGCTTGCTGCCCGACTTTGTGCTAAATAAATCGCTGCTGTCCGAAGACGAACAGAAGGAAATCCTGTTTGGTCTGCAGAGCCTGGAAGCGACGAACGCCCTGCAAACGAGCCAGGTGTTGTCCAAATTGAGCACTCTTTTTCGAAAGGACGAGGTCCATTGGATCGACGTCGATTTCTCCGGCTGGAACAGTGGGGAGGTGGAGCGCAGCAAATTTGGACAGTTGAAGACGGCCATTCTGGAGCAGAGGGTTGTGAAATTCGTTTACTATAGCTCTTACGGCAAGCGGACGGAGCGGCAAGTCGAGCCGATGAAGCTGCAGTTTAAGAACCGCTCGTGGTATTTGCAGTGCTATTGCCTGCAGAGCCGGGAATTACGCACGTTTAAAATCAGCCGGATTGAGGAGCTTGAGACCACCGATAGGTTGTATGAACTCCGGCGGGATATTCAACTAATGCCTGTGGATATCGCCGCGTCGGACGATCATTTCACCTATGTTGACCTTGAGCTCTTGTTTCCGCCGCATCTAGCATACAGAATCTTTGATGAGTTTGAGCGGACCCGCATTCGCAAGCAGGAGGACGGCCATTACCTCGTTACGGCCAGCTACCCGGAGGATGATTGGGTATATGGCTATCTGCTGTCTTTTGGCGAGGACGTTAAAGTCCTCTCACCGTCACATATCCGGGATATTTTAGGAAGCAAAGCAAAGAAAATAGCCGAAATGTATTCCGATCCTTCTTAATATGACAGACAGATGTCAAATTCACCTTGCTACAATGAGGGCATCTTAAGAAGGAGGGATTGATTATGAATATGAATCAGATGGGGAACGAAACGTTCTGCCAAAGCTGCGGGATGCCGCTCTCGAACGAAGAATTGCTGGGAACAAACGGGGATGGCAGCAAACATCAGGAGTATTGCGTTTATTGCTATGACGGTGGACAGTTTACGAGTGAGGTCACGATGGAGGAAATGATAGAGCAATGCTTGAAGTATGGCGGGGATTCCGGCATGTTTGCGGATAAAGCCAAGGCTAAGGAGACTATGTTGGCTTGGTTCCCGACGCTGAAGCGCTGGAAGCAAGACTAGGATGGAGCGTGGGATCATGGTAGATAAGCTGGATTTCAAAAAGAAATACAAGGACCTGTATCTACCGGGGACAGATCCGGTTTTGGTTGAGGTGCCGCCGATGCGGTTCCTCATGGTGGACGGTAAAGGTGATCCCGATGGAGAGAGCTATCCATTGGCTGTGCAGAAGTTATACACCTTATCGTATGGAATCAAAATGAGCAAAATGGGAGAAGACAAGCCGACCGGATACTTCGAATATGTCGTTCCTCCGCTGGAGGGATTATGGGATTCGGAAGAGGTCGGGTTTGATCCGAATCGGGACAAGTGGGTTTGGACCTCGATGATCCGGCAGCCCGATTTTGTTACTGAGGAACTGCTGGACCGGGTGAAGGAACGGACGGCAAAGAAGAAACCCGAGCTCGATTTAAATGACGTAAGATTAGCCGTCTTCGAGGAGGGGCTTTGCGTCCAAATGATGCATATCGGCCCTTTTAAGACCGAACCGGAATCGGTGGCCCGGATGACTTCGTTTCTTGAGGCGAATGGTTTAACCGAGAATTTCAATGACCTTCGCAAACATCACGAAATCTATTTGTCGGACCCGCGCAAAACCGCGCCGGAGAAGCTGAAAACCGTGCTGAGGCATCCGGTAAAGCGGCTATAGCTTTATCGCCGCCTTGCCTATTCGGTTTGGCCCGGGAGGATGGTTTTCACCCGGCCCACCTGACCGTCCTGCAACCGGACCTTGATGCCATGCGGATGGGTAGCGGAATTGGTCAGGATATCCTTGACCACGCCGCGGGTCAGCTTGCCGGTGGGCTGATCTTTTTTTAATACGATGTCCACGGTGAGTCCAGGCGCGATGTTCTTTCGTTCGTTGCCGTTCATAGGTGTGTTCCTCCTTGGCGTTTAAGTTGATGATCCAAATAACCTCTTTAAGATACCATAATTTCACGGCGGCTTGCCAACGGCAGCCGGTTTAGCATATAATAGCAGATAATTATGACATGAAATGCGTTGATGAAGAAGAGTAAGCAGAGAACCGACCAACAGGGAAGGGACGCCAAAGATTGAGAGCGTCGCTAGGGAGACGGTGCTGCTGAAGTTCGCTTCGGAGCAGTTCCTTGAACTGTCGCTGCAAACGGTAACGCCGCAAGGTTTATCGGGCTGGTCGGCACATTAGGGGATACCGGTTACGAGCCGTTATTTCGTTCAAGTGAGAGCGGCGTACAATCTATGTGCCTTGAAGCTGAGGAAGGTTATGCGGCGCGCTAACAAGGGTGGTACCACGGTCTTTTCGTCCCTTACGGGAGAGAAGGCCTTTTTATTTTGTCTTAAGAGGTTGTTCAAAAGTCATCTTTTGTTCACCTGACTTTTTGAACTGACGCTTGGGACTCGGAGCGGGTTTGAAACCGAATCGAGAAGCAGCGCTCACAACATTTTTAGGAGGAGCTATTCATGAAAGAACGTCTTGAAGCACTTAAAGCAGAGGCGCTCAAAGAGCTGGCGGGAACAACGGACGCTGGGCATTTGAACGACCTGCGGGTCAAATATTTGGGCAAAAAGGGTGCGTTGACCGAAATTCTGCGCGGGATGGGAGCTTTAAGCGCGGAGGAGCGTCCGGTGATCGGCCAAGTAGGTAATGAGGTAAGAGGCGCCATCGAAGCGGTGATCGAAGAGAAGCAGTCTTTCTTCCAGCGTCAAGAGACCGAAGCGCGGCTGGCTGCCGAGAAAGTGGACGTGACGCTGCCCGGCCGTCCGCTCAAGCAAGGGAGCATTCATCCACTCAACCAGGTGATCCAGGAGATCGAGGATATTTTCATCGGCATGGGTTATCGGATTGCGGAAGGCCCCGAGGTGGAAACCGACTACCACAATTTCGAAGCGCTGAATTTGCCGAAGGACCATCCGGCCCGCGATATGCAGGACTCTTTCTACCTGACAGAGGAGCTGTTGATGCGCACGCAAACGTCACCGGTGCAGGTACGGACGATGGAAGCGATGCAAGGCGAGGTGCCGGTCAAGATTATTTGCCCGGGACGCGTATTCCGGCGGGACGACGACGATGCGACCCACTCGTTCCAGTTCCATCAAATCGAAGGGCTGGTTGTTGGGAAAAGAATCCGGATGAGCGACCTGAAGGGTACCTTATTGGAGTTCACACGCAAAATGTTCGGACCAAACACACAAATCCGTCTGCGTCCAAGCTTCTTCCCGTTCACCGAGCCAAGCGTCGAAGTTGACGTGACATGCATGAAATGCGGCGGCGACGGCTGCCGGGTGTGCAAACAGTCCGGCTGGCTGGAGATTCTCGGCAGCGGGATGGTGCATCCGCGCGTGCTGGAGATGAGCGGCTACGATCCCGAGGAATACAGCGGCTTCGCGTTTGGGATGGGCGTAGAACGGATCGCCATGCTGAAGTACGGCGTCGACGATATCCGCTACTTCTACAATAACGATCTGCGTTTCCTGCAGCAGTTTGCCAGAGTTTAATTTATCGTAAAGAGGGAAGGGAACTGACAATGAAAGTATCAACCGAATGGTTGTCCGACTATATTTCCCTGGACGGGGTTAACATTGAAGAGCTGGCTGAGCAAATCACCCGTTCCGGGATCGAAATCGATTCGATCGAGAACCGTAATCAAGGCGTCACCAATGTCGTGGTTGGTTTTGTAAAGAGCAAAGAGAAGCATCCTGATGCCGACAAGCTGAACATTTGCCTTGTCGACGCCGGGCAGGAGGAAGAGCTGCAAATCGTTTGCGGCGCGAAGAACGTAGCCGCTGGCCAGAAGGTCCCCGTAGCGCTGGTTGGCGCGAAGCTGCCGGGCGGGCTGGAAATCAAGAAAGCCAAGCTGCGCGGCGTTTTGTCGCAAGGGATGATCTGTTCGGCCAAGGAGCTTGGTATGAACGACAAGCTGTTGCCGAAGGAACAGCAGGAGGGAATTCTCGTGTTGCCCGAGGACGCGGAGATCGGCGCACCGATCACTGGCCTGCTGGGTTTGGACGACAAGGTGCTGGACTTTGACCTCACGCCGAACCGTTCCGACTGCTTGAGCATGCTCGGGGCCGCTTATGAAGTTGGGGCGATTTTGAGCCGCGACGTGAAGCTGCCGCAGCCGGAGCTTGCTGGCTCAGGCGAATCGGCCAAGGAGCGGATTCAAGTGAAGATTGACGCGCCTGAACTGTGCAGTCGTTATGCGGTGCGCTACATCGCTGGCGTGAAGATCGGCCCTTCGCCGCTTTGGATGCAAAATCGGCTGATGGCGGCGGGGATTCGTCCGATCAGCAACATCGTCGACATCACGAACTACGTGATGCTCGAGTATGGGCAACCGCTGCACGCGTTCGATGCCGACAAGATTGCGGGCGGTACGCTCGGTGTGCGCCAGGCTAAAGCCGGCGAGAAGCTGGTGACGCTGGACGGCCAGGAGCGTGAGTTGGAAGCAGGCGCCTTGTTGATCGTAGACGGTGAGGATCGTCCGGTTGCTTTGGCCGGCGTGATGGGCGGACTGGATACGGAAGTGACGGATCAAACGGTCAATATCGTGCTGGAATCGGCGAAATTCGCCGGTGGGAGCGTCCGCAGAACATCGCGGATATTGGGGCTTCGCTCGGAGGCTTCGCAGCGATTCGAGAAAGAGGTGGATCCGGCGGCCGTTCTCCCGGCACTGGATCGTGCGGCTGCGCTGATGGCTGCCCATGCCGGAGGCCATGTGGCCCAAGGGATCGTGGAAGTCGTTCATCGCGAGCCAGAAGAGAAGGTCATCGCCCTATCCCTTGCAAAGCTGAACGATTACCTGGGCACGAGCATCTCCTCGCTGGAAGCCAAAGCCATTTTGACCCGACTTCGCTTCGAAAGCGCAGGCTCCGAAGAGGTGATCGAGGTTCGCGTGCCGACACGCCGTGGCGATATTACGCGCGACGTTGATTTGATCGAAGAGGTGGCTCGGCTGTACGGCTACGACAACATTCCGACGACGATGATCGAAGGAGTCACAACGGTCGGCGGCTATACGAAGCCGCAGGCGTTGCGCCGTACCATTCGCGGTCTGCTCGGACATGGCGGATGGCAGGAAGTGATGGGCTACTCCTTCATCCGTGAAGGTGTGAGCGCGAGCTTCCCGCAACTAGGTGAAGGGGATCGGGAAATCCGATTGGCCATGCCGATGAGCGAGGACCGCAGCGTGCTGCGCGGCAGCCTCCTTCCGGGGATGATCGACATCGCTGTTTACAATCGCAACCGCAAGCAGGACAATCTGGCGTTGTTTGAAATCGGCGGTGTTTTTCGGACCTCGGAAGAGAAACTGACCCAACAGCCAAGCGAGCTGCCTGTGCTTTCTTTGCTGCTGACAGGCGATCGGGCGGAGAAACGCTGGAATGCACCGGCGGAGAAAGTCGATTTCTTTGACCTCAAAGGCACGCTGGAGAGCCTGCTCCAATACCTCGGCTTAGCTGATCGAGTTTCGTTTGAAGCGGATCGGCCGCAAGGCTACCATCCGGGTCGATCGGCTTCGGTCTTCTTGAACGGGACAGCCGGGAAGGAGCTTATCGGGACGCTGGGTCAGCTTCATCCGGAGCTGCAGCGTGAGATGGATCTCGATGATACCTATGTTGCCGAGCTCCGGCTTGAACCGCTGTATCGTTACGCCGGTGAAGCTTACGTCTACCAAGAACTGCCGCGTTATCCGGCAATGCAGCGCGACATCGCCGTCGTCGTCGGCTCTGAAGTGGAATCGGGCTCGTTGATCGGGGTGATCCGCGAAACGGCGGGCGAGCTGCTGGAGTCGGTGGAGGTATTCGATGTGTTTACCGGATCCAAATTAGGCGAAGGAAAGAAGAGCGTGGCTTTATCGCTCGTGTATCGTCACATGGAACGGACGCTGACGGACGAAGAAGTGGCTGCGGTTCACGACCGGGTGGTCGATGGATTGTCGCAAACTTTTGCGGCTGAGCTTAGAAAATAGCAGGAATTACGCGAAGTCACATCGAATCATTTGAAAGACGACCGATTCGATGTGACTTTCGTGTAATTTTCAGCATCTTAGAGACGACACACAGGACCGAAGGAGGCACATAGCGTTGAATAACCAAGGCCGAATTAGCGTAAACGTGGAAATCTACGGAACTTCCTATAAAATCGTCGGCAGCAGCTCGGAGTATATGAAACAGGTGGCGCGCCGCGTGGATGAACATATGCGCAGCATCTCCCAGGCCTACCCCCATTTGGACACGCCGCGGCTTGCCGTACTGGCGGCCGTGCGCATGGCCGAGGAAGCGATCCGGGTGGACCAGCTGCAGAACGATTTGCAGAACGCCAAACAGGAAAAAACGGTGCTGCTTCAGGAAAATTCCGTCCTGCAGGATTTACATGCGAAACAGGAAAACATGTATAAGGCATTACAGGAGGAACAGCAACAGCTAAAGAACGAAAAACGCGAGCTTGCTGGACAAACGGAAAAGCTGGAAGCCTCTTTGCTGGGGCAGGAGGAAGAATCCCGCAAGCTGCGTACCCGGTTGCAGGAGCTGGAGCGCCAATTGACGGAGCAGCGTGGCAGCAACTCGCAGCTCCAGACCAAACTGCGCCAGGTCGAGCAACAGACGGCGAAGGAGAAGGAGGAAGCCGCTAAGCTGCAGAAGCAGGTGAGCGAGTTGCAGCGGCGAGAGCAAGACGCCAAGGCGGCCGAGCAGCGGGCGCTGCAGCAAAGCGGCAAACTTCAGGAGCAGACGAAGCAGCTTCAGGGTTCGCTCCAGACCGCGGAAGCGGAGACGAAGCAGCTGCAGCAGAAGCTGCAGGAAGCCGAGGAGCGGGAGGACAAGCTCCGGGCCGATGTATCTGCGGCGCAGCAGAACGAGAAGTCGTGGCAGAAGCTGGCCGAGAAACGCAACGAGGAATTAAGCCGCGTGGAAATCAGCTTGCTCGAGGCCGCCGACAAGAGCGAACGGCTCGCCGAGCAGCAGGCAGCCGAAGCAAGCCGGCTGGAGGAAGCAAGAGGCGAGCTGCAGGCCGAGCGAGACCGGGCCAACGCATTGGCCGCTGAGCTGGATTCGTTGCGTTCCCGATTGGAGCGGGCCTCCGATGAGCGGGAACAAGCCCGTCTTGCGGTAGAGACCGCCGGAGAAGAGAAGCGGCAGCTGGAGCAAGAACGGGACGAGTTGACTCTGCGATTGCAGGAGCTCGAAGACGGTCGCAAGACGGTTGCTGAGTTGGAAGCCGAGCTGGATCGCTACAGCGAGGCAGCGGAGAAGCGGGAACAGGAGTGGCGGAAGCAGTGGGCTTCGGCCGAACGCGAGCTCAGCTCCTGGCGCGAGAAAGAAGCCGAGCTCCAGCGGCAGCTGGAAGAATGGCAACAGGAAAGCGCAGCCGGCAGCGAACGGGTATTGACGATGGCCGGCGATGTAGAGGCCATCGAGGAAGATAAACGCCGATTAGCGGAGCAACTGCAGGAGGTCACGGACAGCTATGAGCTGATTTCCCATCAATTCCGTCTCCTACAGCTCGAACGGGAGAAAGAGCAGGAGCAGCAGGCTGAGCGGGACGAGGAATATCGACGCCTGAAGGACGATTATGCGAAGCTCCAATCGGAATATAACGAATGGATTGAATTGCTTGAACAGGATCCATCGTAAACATGGTTCAAGGATCGCTTCATGCACAAGAGCCCCCGGCAGGCGCCGAGGGCTCTTGTTGCTTGAGTGATTCGCTTATTCGACGATAATTTTAGAAATCATGCCGCTGTGGCCGGAGCCGCACATCACGGAGCAGGACATTTCGAATTCGCCCGTTTCGGTGGGGACGATCACGGCGGAGTCGTTCTTGCGGTCGAGCTGCACCTTCAGGCCCGGAATGAGGACACCATGATTGCCTGAGGCATTCTTAAAGACGATTTTAACCGGAACATCTTTCTTTAAATGGTATTCGGTTTGATCAAATTGATAATTGCTGGCTTCGATGACCAATTCGGCTTCCGGTTTGAGATTACTTTCGGCAGCAGACCCGCCGGACTCCGTCGCATTCCCGCTGCTGCAAGCGGTAACAAGAAGCAATAATACGGAACTTGCGACGATGGCTATGCTTTTTTTCACAATCATCCCTCGCGATACAGTATATTTGTGACAATTTTAAGAATATCATACCGTATTTTGCGGAGGGCGGAATGCCCAAGGTTTGAAGAATTGTTGAACTTCCGCAAGAACAGTTGTCGTGAGCAACCCGCCGTCAGATGGTTTCGTGTCCGTGTCAATGAGAAAGAGACCGTTCCTCCGCAGGGTTGTATCTGCGAAAGAAAGGCCTCTTGCCTGGAGCACCGCCATTAACGGTTAGCTTTGTCTTTACCTGCGTCAAAGGGTGTTGCCACAGGGATGAACAGGTCGATAATCCCGATCACCAATGCGGCAAGCAAAGCGCCGATAACGGACACGGATACGCCGGAAATGATGAACTGGGCGAGCCAGATCACGAGCGCACTCGTAAGGAAACCGACAATTCCGCGCCCGAACGGGGTAACCCTCGTTCCGAAAATGCCCTCAATGGCCCAGCCTAACAGGGCGATGACCAAGGCGAGCAGCAAAGCGCTGCCGAATCCGCCGACGCTGAATTGCGGTACAAGCCACCCCACAACCAGCAGAACCAGGGCGGAGACGATGAATCGCACGACGTGTCCCAGAAAATGCATGGTACATAGCCTCCTTTTCAGAAGTAAGTACGTTTGGCTATACGCAATTAGCATGTTCCGCGACTCGCATTCTTATGTGTCCGGTGGGGCAAATGGCGAAAAATGAATGGTTTCGTTATAATGAGATCATAGCCCGAGGGGAGTTGTGAACGTACTTGGACGAGAAAATTTTTAAAACCATGGAATATCGAAAAATTATAGATCAATTGACAGCCTATTCCCAAACGGCGCTCGGGAAAAAAACGGCGGAAGCGCTGCAGCCCGTCACCGATTTGGAAGACGTTAAGCGGCTGCTGCAAGCCACCGACGAAGCTTTTAAGGTGGATCGCCTCAAAGGCGCGCCCGGATTCGGAGGGATTGTGGACATCACTCCGGCGGTCAAACGGGCACGGATCGGCGGGACGCTGAATCCGCACGAGCTGCTGGGCATTGCGACCACGTTGGAAGGGGCGCGCCGGATCAAACGGTATATCGCTTCGATGCATGAAGAGCACGAAGTCCCGCTGCTGTTCAACTTAAGCGACACTTTAAGTGAACAGAAGCCTTTGGAAGACGCGATCAAACGCTGCATTGATGAAAGCGCGGAGGTGCTGGATTCGGCTAGTTCTGAACTTGCCAGCATCCGCCGTGAGCTGCGGGGCGGGGAAGTGCGGATCCGGGAGAAGCTTGACGCGATGATTCGTTCGTCGTCAGTATCGAAGATGCTGCAAGATCAACTGATTACGATTCGCGGCGACCGCTTCGTGATTCCTGTCAAAGCGGAATACCGCGCCCATTTCGGCGGGATCGTGCATGACCAATCTGGATCTGGCGCTACGTTGTTCATTGAGCCGGAATCGATCGTGGCGATGAACAATAAGCTGCGCGAGACGCGGCTGCGCGAGGAACGCGAAATCGAGGTCATCTTGCAGAAGCTTACCGCCCTCGTCGGCGAGCAAGCCGAACTGCTGTTGTATGACGGCGATGTGCTGGGCCAACTGGATTTTGTGTTCGCCAAAGCCCGACTGGCCCGGGAGTTGAAGGGAACGCTTCCGCGCATGAACGACCGCGGCTACCTCAAGTTGAAGAAGGGCCGTCATCCGCTGATTCCGGCGGAACAGGTTGTACCCATCGACGTAGAGCTGGGGAATCAATACACGACGATTATCGTAACCGGTCCGAACACCGGCGGGAAGACCGTCACCTTGAAAACGATCGGTCTGCTTAGCCTGATGGCGATGTCCGGGTTGTTCGTTCCCGCCGAAGACGGCAGCCAGCTTTGCGTTTTTGACGCGATTTACGCCGATATCGGGGATGAGCAAAGCATCGAACAGAGCTTGAGTACGTTTTCCAGCCATATGACGAACATCATCTCGATTTTGAGCCGGATGACGCCTAAGAGCCTTGTATTACTGGATGAACTTGGCGCGGGAACCGACCCGGCCGAAGGATCGGCGCTCGCCATCGCGATTCTGGAGCATATCCATTCGCTCGGGAGCCGGATGGTCGCGACGACCCATTTCAGCGAATTGAAAGCCTATGCCTACGAACGGAAAGGCGTCATCAACGCCAGCATGGAGTTCGACGTTGCAACGTTAAGTCCGACCTACCGCCTGATGGTGGGAGTTCCCGGACGAAGCAATGCGTTCGCCATTGCCGAGCGGCTGGGCCTGTCGGAGCGAATCCTGGAGTATGCCCGCGGCGAAGTGACCGAAGAGGATATGCGCGTCGAGAATATGATCGCCTCGCTAGAGCAGAACCGCCTCGGTGCGGAGCAGGAGCGGGAAACGGCCGAGCAGCTGCGGCGGGAAATGGAAGAGCTCCGCAAACGTCACGAGACGGAGCTGGAGAAGCTGGAGCAGCAGCGGGATAAACGCCTCGAGAAAGCGGAGGAGGAAGCATCGGCGATCATCGCCAAGGCACGGCAGGAGGCCGAGCGGATCATCGCGGATCTGCGTCGACTGGCGCTGGAGGAAGGGGCGGCCGTTAAGGAGCATAAGTTGATCGCTGCCCGTAAGGAGCTGGATGAAGCCGAGCCGCAACGTCGCAAGAAAGCCGGGGCAGCACGCAAGGCCGCGAAACCGCCGCGTCAGATCGAATCGGGCGACGAGGTGATGGTGTACAGCTTGAATCAGAAAGGCCACGTCGTGGAGCTTTCCGGCAGCAAAGAAGCGGTTGTGCAGCTCGGCATCATGAAGATGAAGGTGAGCCTGGACGACATGGAGCTGATCGCTGCGGCCCCGGCCAGCAAGCCGGTCCAACGGACGGTAGCCAACGTCAAGCGTACGCGCGACGAGAACGTTCGCAGCGAGCTGGATTTACGCGGAGCCAACCTGGAGGAGGCGTTAATCGAGGTCGACCGCTTCATCGACGAAGCTTACTTAAGTAATTTAGGCCAAATTTATATCATACATGGGAAAGGCACAGGGATCTTGCGGACGGGGATCTCCGATTATCTTCGCAAGCATAAGCATATCAAGAGCTATCGCCTAGGGAATTACGGAGAAGGCGGTACCGGTGTGACGGTAGCCGAGCTGAAGTAAGAACGAATAGCCTCATGGCAAAGGGGAGAGGGCGCTATGAAGGAAAGCATTGATCCGCTCTTGGAGCAACCGCTGGGGCTGATGATCGGATATTTTTCCGTAGCGGTGTTGGAATTGATTGTGTTTCTTTCCTGCTTCGAACTGTTTGCAAGGTACCGTTGTTGGCAGGAGATCAAGCGCGGCAACATGGCCGCATCGCTGGCAACCGGCGGCAAAATATTCGGGTTAGCCAACATCATCCGTTATGCGGCGGCACATCCGTCCATCTACGATTTCATGATTTGGTCATCGGTCGGTGCCTTGCTGCTGTTTGCTGCCTATTTGTTATTCGAGTTCTTAACGCCGGTATTCCGCATCGATGAAGAAATCGCGGCGGGGAACTCGAGCGTCGGTTTTATCGCCATGGCCGTTTCGGTGGCGGTGTCTTTTTTGATCGGCGCTTGTATCGGTTAGGGATCTAAATTGAAGGAGTAGAAACGACGTGAAAAACCTGGTCAAGGTGTTATTTATCGCCTCTATTCTGTTTTTGGCCGCGGGCATTATTTATTTGTGGAATGCTTAATATTTTGATAACGAAAGGACGAACATGGTATGGAAACGACGATTTGCCCATGGTGCCAAACGGAAATCGTTTGGGACGAAGAGCTGGGGCCGGAGGAAGAGTGTCCTCACTGCCAGAACGAATTGAAGGGCTATCGGACGGTCAACATCTCGCTTGGCCAAGATGATGAGTTCGAGGAGAATGATCATCCCTTTCAAGATCGGAAGCATCGTCACGACGAAGATGACGAGGAAATGGATGGCGATTCGCTTTGGGAGGAAGAAGGGGAAGTGCATCTAGGCGCCGTCCGCCGAATCGAGGCGTTTACGGCTTCAGGCGGGGATTTGCTGAAGTACGAAACCGGCGTCGAGAAGCTGCTTGACGGACAGGATGAGGTACCCGAATGCCCGCATTGTCGGGAATATATGGTTTATGCCGGGAAGCAGAAATTGACCGCGCTGGATGGCGGGTTTGTAGCAGCTATCCCAGCCGGAGGCGACCGCCCGCTCCTATCGGAGGATGCTGAGATGAACGTATATGTATGCTCCGCCTGCTTCCACGTCAGCCGGTTTTTGAATGAAGCCTCTCGGATCGCCATGATCCGCACCATCTCCGGCGAGGAAGACAATGAGTAAGCTATAAATAATTGGCAGTGATACGCCCTGTCCTTTACGGACGGGGCTTTTTGGCTTCCAAGGGTCCTCGGGCTTCCCGGGAACGTCTCATGCTTCGGCCATTTTTGGGTATCTTACAGTTGCACAACCTCTTACAGGGGGAAACTCGAAGTTTGGCGGGGGAGCAAATTCATGAAAAAACAGCTGAACAGCCAATCCATCCTTCTGTTGGCAGTGAACGGTCTGTTCGTGCTTGCCGGCGCCTTGTCGGGCACGTTCCTGAACGTCTACATCTGGAAAGTCAAACCGGATTTTAACTTGATCGCCTGGTTTACGTTCAGCCAACAGCTGGCACTGGGACTTGTCTTCTGGATTGCCGGGAAATGGGTGAAGGAACGCGATAAAATGATCTTTCTGCGGCTCGGGATCATCGTTTCAGGCATCTTCTATTTGCTGGTGCTTTGGACAGGCAAGCAGACAGTGGACTACATATGGCCGCTTGGTTTATTGTTCGGGACCGGTTCGGGATTGTTTTGGTTGTCCTTCAACGTCGTTTATTTCGAAGTCACCGATGTCGAGACTCGGGATCGTTTTAATGGCTGGGTAGGAATTCTGGGTTCGGTGATCGGGATCTTCGGCCCGTGGGTATCCGGTTGGCTCATCTCCATGAAACAGGGTGAAGCCGGATACCGACTCATCTTCACGATTTCTTTGATTGTTTATGGGGTCGGGATCCTGCTGAGCTTTTGGTTGAAAAAAAGAAAAACAGGCGGGCCATACAGCTGGTTAGCCCCGGTCTATTACATGAAGAAGGGCAGCCCCTGGCGCCAGGCTGCTCCGGCCTCGGCAGCTCATGGTTTACGCGAGGGCGTGTTTTCATTCCTGATCAATCTGTTGATCTTTATCAGTACTTCGGCAGAGTGGCGGATCGGGCAATTTTCCCTAGTCACGTCCTTGGTTTCTCTGGTCAGCTTCTGGGCGGTGGGGAAATGGTTGAAGATCCGTGCACGCTACCACGGGATGTTGGTCGGAGCCTTGCTGATCACCGTGGTGATCATTCCGTTGCTCTGGAAAGTCAATTACACCACCCTCATGGTGATGGGGGTAGGGACGTCATTGTTTTTGCCGCTTTACCTGATACCGGTCATCTCCTCGGTCTTCGACTTGATTGGCAATAGTCCAGAAAGCGTCGAGGGGCGGGTTGAGCTGATCGTGTTGCGCGAGCTTAGCATGACCGTTGGCCGTTTGGGGGGCACGTTGTTGTTTATTACCGTCTATTCCATGATTCCGCGAATGCCAACGATCACCTGGCTAATGTTCGCTTTGGGAGCTACGCCGGTGCTAAGCTGGTTAGCCTTGCGTCGGCTGTTAAAACGAGGGACCAAGGCCGCCTAAAGGACCTACTGCAGCCGTGCAGGCACGGGCTTGGGTTTCGAACTTCGCATTAGCGAAAACATGGCCATGTCCTCCCGCCGGATTCCGGTCAGTTCATCCACGATCATCTCCGCTGCGATCATGCTGCAGACCGTCCCGTTTCCGCCGTAACCCTCCAGAAAATAAAAGTTCGGATAATTCGGGTGTGGCCCGATAAAAGGAAGGCCGTCCCGGGATTCCCCGAATACGGCGCCCCAGCCAAAGCGAGCGGTCAAGCCCTCCTGATCCGGGAACCGCCGATGAATCTCTGTCAGCAGCCTTTCGCATTGACGGATCTCTCGACCCTCTGGCAGCTTACCGCCAGGCAGAAGCTCATCCAGCCCGCCGGCGATGATCCGTCCGTCGGTTGTTGTCCTCATATAGAGATACGGCCTGGCCGTCTCCCAGATCAGGCACTGTTCGAACCAACCGTTCAGAGAAGCCGCCGGCTCCGTAACGGTCACGTAAGAGGCGCGTAAATGAGCGCCACTCTCCTTCTTAAATTGTTGGGTCTCATAACCGGTTGCCCAAATGACGTGCCTAGCCGTCACCCTCCCTTTGCCGCAGCGGCAGAGGATCCGTCCGTCGTCAGTTCGCTCGCTGCCGTTCATGTTGCTCCGTTCAAAAATTCTCACCCCTAGCTGTGCCGCCTTCTGCACCAAGCCATGAACGAAGGCATAGGGGTTCATCTCCGCATCTCCTCCCGCGTATATCGCGCCGGGGTAACGAAACGGAAATCTTTCCTCGAGATCGGCAGCCGACCACCATATAGCGGGAAGCCCGAAGCGTTGCAACGTGACGCATTCCTCCCGAAGCGCTTTAACGTCCTGCTCGGAGCTCGCCAAGTAAAGGCTGCTGCGTTCCGTCAAACGTGCTGAGCCTTCAAGTCTGTTGGAGATCTCCTTTAACCGTTCCAGAGCCGTTTGGCTGAGCCGGTAAAAATGAACGGCCGGTTCCTCTCCAAAGGTTCGGATCATCGAAGCCAGTGTTTTGTCACTGGCATATTGCAGTAAGCCCGTGCTAGCCATCGTGCTTCCTTCGGCGATCCGGTCCCGTTCCACCAGGATCGCATCGATTCCTCGCTCTGCCAGTAAGTGAGCGCAGAGCGCACCGCTGACACCGCCGCCCACAATGAGCACTTCGCAGTGAAGATCACAGTCAAGCACGGGATATTCAGCCACAACAGGCAGCGTAGAAGGCCAAAAAAGTTTGCCGGTATGAAGTTTCATTGATGCCGGTTCATCCTTTCAATCGTTAGGGATTCCATCATTATATCCAACCGCCATGAACTAAAAACGGCGAATCCTCCTCTATAAGCGCATGTTCAAAAAGTCAGGTTTTCATCTATAACATATCCTCACGGCGGCAGGGCATAATACCGTGAGTAGGATCATTCACCAGGAGGGAAACCCGATGATGTACTCTCAGATGCAACCGTTGTCCATGAAAGAACTGGACTATATCGCCGATTCGATCTCTAATGAGGAAATGCTAAGCAAGCTCTGCGCGGCGGCCGCCGCCGTTTCGCAAAACTTTGAAATCGAGCAGGCGATGCTGGAGCACATTCGCGTACATGAGCATCATCTCCACCAATTGACGGATTCGCTGCGCCAACATCAAATGGCGGCTCCGACGCCAAACCATTAACCACTTGTCTTTAGGAGGAACAGCCCGATGAATCAGACGGACAATCAAGAGCTTCTACCTCAGAACGATTTGTTGAAATCTATCTTGGCCGATTTACGGCGTACGGTCCGGGAATACACAACAGCAACAACGGAGTCTTCGTGTCCAGCCGTCCGGCAGCTGTTTACGGAGTTGACGAATAGCACCTTGAGATTGCAAGGGACGCTATATGAGCTGATGAAACATCAAGGCATCTATACGGCACCGGCCCCAGCGCCGCGTCAATTATTGGACAGCAAGCTGCAGGAAGCAGAAAAAACACAGCAGGAACTGCGTCAGTTTACCGAGCGCCGAACTTCCCGATGGACGCCCCATGCGCATCCGGCTAACGTGGAAGCGCATCGGCCTAATGTGCAGGCGCCCTACTATATTTAACCGCAGAACCGTCCATTCCCAAAGCTCACCTGGAGTGGACGGTTTTTCTATGCAGACGCACAAAATTCATGTAATATAAGTATTAAATTTGTTCTGCAGGCCCCTTGGATTTCAGGGGCTTGTGGAAGCATCGCTGGAGGATGAGGGATGAAACAACTAAGCGAATTGAAGCTCAAACTGCTGGACCTCCTCAAAGAGGACGCCCGCCGGGATGCGAACTTATTGGCGACACTTCTAGGCGTGTCTTCGGAAGAAGTGGCGGAAGCGATCCGGGAATTGGAAGAGGACCATGTGATCGTCAAATACGCGACGGTGGTGAATTCCAGCAAGCTGGATGACGAGAAGGTCACGGCGTTGATCGAAGTGCAAATTACGCCCGAACGCGGGCGCGGCTTTGAAGCGATCGCGGAGCGGGTATACCTGTTTCCCCAAGTCAAATCGGTATTTCTAATGTCCGGCGCGTACGATCTGCTGGTGGAAGTGGAAGGCCGCAACCTGAAGGAAGTAGCGAGTTTCGTCTCCGACAAATTGTCCACCCTGGAGTCGGTGTTGTCGACGAAAACTCATTTTATTTTGAAAAAATACAAGCAGGACGGTATCATTTTCGAGGATCCCGAGGAAGATCGCCGTTTGTTGATATCTCCGTAAAGGAAGTTATGTTATGAGCATTCAATCACAGCGTGCTGAGCAACCGGATAAAACGATGACGTCGTATTTGGCCCCGCGGGTCCGGGAGATTCAACCCTCCGGCATCCGCCGTTTCTTCGACCTGGCAAGCGGAAGCAAGGATATTATCACGTTAGGCGTAGGAGAACCGGATTTTATTACGCCATGGCATGTGCGGGAGGCCTGCGTGTACTCGCTGGAACGCGGATATACGAGCTACACGTCTAACGCGGGAACGCCTGAGCTTCGGGAAGCGATCGCCGAATACTTGGATACGAGTTATCACGTGAAATACAATCCCAAAGATGAAATTCTCGTTACGGTTGGCGGCAGCGAGGCAATCGATCTTGCGCTGCGGGCGTTGATCGAACCGGGCGACGAAATTCTCGTTCCGGTGCCTTGCTATATCTCCTATTCGCCGATCGCTTCGATCGGGGGAGGAGTGCCGGTTGAAATCGAGACTTATGCCCGCCACGAATTCAAGCTGCAAGCTGAAGACCTTAAGGCGAAAATCACGCCCAAGTCGAAGGTTCTTATTTTAAATTATCCGAGCAACCCGACAGGCGGTATTATGACCTACGAGGATTGGCTGCCGATCGCCAAACTCGTGGAGGAGCATGATCTAATCGTCATTTCGGACGAAATCTATTCGGAACTAACCTACGGGCAGAAGCATGTCTGCTTCGCTTCGATTCCGGGGATGAGAGACCGGACGATTCTCGTCAACGGTTTTTCCAAGGCATTTGCCATGACCGGTTGGCGAATGGGGTATGCCTGCGGCCATCCTGATCTGATCTATGCGATGCTGAAAATTCACCAATACACGGTGATGTGCGCTCCGGTTATGGGGCAAGTCGCCGCACTCGAAGCGCTTAAGAACGGGCTTCCGGATAAAGACCAGATGGTAGAGTCCTATAACCAGCGCCGTCGGTTGATCGTCCAGGGCTTGCGCGATATCGGGCTCGAATGCCATGAACCGCAAGGGGCGTTCTACGCTTTCCCGAGCATCGCCTCAACGGGACTGAGCTCGGAGGAATTCGCCCAACGTTTACTGCTTGAGGCCAAGGTCGCAGCGGTTCCGGGCAACGTCTTCGGCGCCGGCGGGGAAGGTTTCCTTCGCTGCTCCTATGCGACGGGAGTGAACCAACTGAACGAAGCCCTTAATCGTATGGAGCAATTTGTCCATAAATTGAAACAAGGCTGATTCGCTGACGATAAAACTCGAAAACCCTCGGAATTTGGAGTTAATTAACATTTCTTTCATTTTCTAATTGATTTAAGTTTTATATACATGGTATAATTTGATTTTGGAAGAAGGTTTTAGTTTCTCAGGGAGGGATTTCTTTTGCGCGGTGAGTACAACTTGCCATACGATAATGCTCTAATCGCTGAAGGCCGCGACATGCACCCATGGATGGATCAAGAGGATCGGCCGCATTCACCGCAAGCCGTAACGCTGGAGGACGAAATTCACTTGCTGCGCAGCAAGATGGAACGGCTCTTCCTGCAGGAAAAATCCTTTACATCGGATATTGTGATTGAAATCAGCAGCTTATTGGACCTAAAGATCAATGAATTCATGAAAACGATGAAATCCAATCCAAAATCAAATAGACGATAACCTGTCTTTATCACTTGGAAGGGGACCCGCATGCGGGTCCCCTTTTGCGGTTCCAGTAGTTCCATGACCAGCCGGGCTGCGATTTATGGTAAGATGGTACGAGAGTATGCCACGGGGAGGAATTTGAATGTCGATATATACGCGCTCCGGTGATCAGGGTCAGACCTCGGTCATCGGCGGTAGAGTGACTAAAGACGATGCGCAGGTGGAGGCTTACGGTACGATCGATGAGCTCAATAGTTTTGTTGGCCAAGCGGTCTGTTTGTCGGACGAGGAAACCTTTGGTGAGCTTCACGAGCAGTTGCTGCAAATTCAACAGGAATTGTTCGACTGCGGCTCCGATCTTGCGTACGTGAAGTTGTCGGAAAGCCGCTATAAGGTCACGTCGGAGTTGGCGGAGCAATTGGAGGCCTGGATCGATCGGTATGAGTTGGAGAATCCGCCGCTGGAGAAGTTTATTTTGCCGGGCGGAACACCGTTGGCTGCGGTCCTTCACATTTGTCGAACGGTATGTCGCCGCGCGGAACGGGGGGTGGTCACGCTGGGTAAGAGCAAGGAGATCAATGCCGAGGTACTGAAATATCTGAATCGCTTATCGGACTATTTCTTCGCAGCGGCCCGTAACGCCAATCACCATGCCAAGGTTGCGGATATCGAATACGTGCGGAGCGGGAAGGTGTTTGGCAACAAGTGAGATCCGAGTATTATGATCCGATTGAATATCAAGTGCCTGCCACGGAAGAAGGGTGGACGGTCAAAACCGTACTCCAGCGCCGGTTAGGCGTATCTCGGAAGCTGCTGTCCCGGATTAAGTTGACGGAGCGCGGAGTGATGCTGAATGGGGAGCGGGTATTCATCAGCGTCCCGGTCAAAGCCGGAGACACAGTGAGCGTATCGCTGGAGAAGGAAACGTCCACCGATATCCTGCCAGAGCCAATCCCGTTTGACATCGTGTACGAAGACGAAGCGCTGCTCATCGTGGATAAGGCGGCAGGAGTGATCGTGCATCCAACGCATGGCCACTATACGGGTACGTTGGCGAACGGCGTCGTGCACTATTGGCAGGAGAAAGGCGCGAAGTTCCGGTTTCGTCCGGTGCATCGGCTGGATCAGGAGACAAGCGGCTTGATCGCCATTGCCAAAAATGCGTATGTGCACCAACATATTTCCGAGCAGTTGATCGCCGGTGAGGTAACCAAGAAATATACGGCACTGGTGCATGGCTGTCCGTCGGTGCCGGAAGGGATGATCGACGGTCCGATTGACCGCGATCCGGAGGAACCTCATCGCCGGATCGTGACCCCGTCGGGTTATCCGGCGCTGACCTATTATAAGGTGGCGGAATCGTATGCGGAGGGAGCACGGGCCGAGCTACGCCTCGGCACCGGTCGGACGCATCAGATCCGCGTGCATATGACGTCGATCGGCCATCCGCTGATCGGCGATAAATTCTACGGGCTGCCGGGCCTCGCAGAACTGCCGGAGCCTGCGCGCGAGGCGATCGCACGTTTAGACGGAGCCATCGGACGGCAGGCGCTGCATGCCTCGGAGCTAGGCTTTCGCCATCCGCTTACCGGTGAAGCGTTGACCTTTGAGTCGAAGCTGCCCGCGGATATGCGGAAGCTCGAGGAGCTTCTGCGCGGAGACAGATTATTTTTTTCTGCAAATGATTAGGAGGAATACCAACGTGAGCAAGTTGACTGTATATCATTATCCGCCATGCGGGACTTGCCGAAATGCGATTAAATCGCTACAGTCCAAAGGGCATGAATTGGAGTTACATCATATCAAGGAAACGCCGCCTAGCGCCTCTGAATTGGATGATTTGGTGAAGCAGAGCGGGTTGGAATTGAAGAAGTTTTTTAATACCAGCGGCGAGGTTTACAAGGAATTAGGCTTGAAGGACAAGCTGGCGGGGATGACGCGGGAAGAACAGCTTGCGCTGCTGTCCTCGAACGGGATGCTGATTAAACGCCCGATCGTGACTGATGGCCAGAATGTGACCGTCGGGTACAAGGAAGAAACCTACGAGCAGGTTTGGAGCAAATAAATTCTGAAGAGAAAGGTGGCTTGGGATTATCGTGAATTTGGTGCAAAGCAGTAAAGATACGATTCTGCTGGTGGACGGCATGGCGCTGATGTTCCGTGCTTTTTACGCTTCGGCTGCCACAGGGTATATCCGCCGTACGAAGGCGGGTGTTCCAACCAATGCGGTGTATGGGTTTATGCGGTATTTTTGGGATGCCGTACAGAAGTTTGGGCCGACGCATATCGCCTGCTGCTGGGATCTGGGGAGCAAAACGTTCCGGACGGAGCAATTCACCGACTACAAGGGCAATCGTTCGGATGCCCCGGAAGAGTTGATCCCGCAGTTTTCGATGATCCGCGAGGTGATGGACAGCTTGGGCATTCCGAATGTCAGCTCGCCGGGCTTCGAGGCGGATGATTGCATCGGGACGTTGTCTTCCCGCTTTGGTCAGGAGATGGACGTGCTGGTGCTGACGGGCGATCACGACATGCTGCAGCTGGTTAGTGACCGGACGAGCGTGATCATCATGAAGAAAGGCCACGGCAATTACATGGTGTATACGCCGGAGGCCTTGATGGAGGAGAAGCAGTTAACGCCCGGACAGATCGTAGATCTGAAGGGCTTGATGGGCGATACGAGCGACAACTATCCGGGCGTGCGCGGCATCGGCGAGAAAACAGCCCTGAAGCTGGTGCAGGAGCACGGCTCGGTGGAAGGGATCCTGGCCAACCTGGACCAGCTGTCCAAGTCGGTCCGCGCCAAAATCGAAGCCGATCTGGACATGCTCCATCTCTCCCGGCAACTGGCCACCATCCGCTGCGACATCGAGTTGGAGTGTGCGGTAGAAGCTTGCCGGCTCGAGTTGAACGCAGCTCAAGTGGTCTCCAAGTTCGAGGAGTTGGAGATGGCCAGCGTCAGCGCCTGGATGGGCGTTGTATAGGGAGGTTTCATCCAAACTTCTCGGTGCTGAAAAGCAGTTTTTTGAACTTTTATTAAATGGAATTTCATTGCTTAATCGGTGAAGTAAGGTTCACCTAGGACTTGGTACAGGAACGTGCGCAGCTCGGAACCTTCCTCTTCGTTCAGGTTATAAATATGCTCGAGGTAACCTTCCTCGTCCAAATCGTCGGTGCCAAGAATGGCCGTGCGTCCGTTATGCAGGTCGGTGACCAGCTTCTTGCCATAAAAACGATTGGTGGTCGTGACCGCGAGGTCAAAGCGTTTCAGGGATCCGCCGATAAAGGTAACGAATCGGGTCGAGGTGCTTTCGGTGCTGTCGGACAGGAAATCGAGTTCTTGATGCGGGTCGCTCATTCTGTATGCCTCCTTGAATTGGGAATGTCTCTCGCTATTATACCGGAAAACGTGAAGCGATGGGACAATGAAAAAATCCGCATTGACAGCTTGGTTAAACATGGTATTATTAGGGATAACAGGTTACGTTTGGGGGAAGCACCTCTTTTGCGAAATTCGCGGAAGAGGTGCTTTTTGCGTTTGCGGTTCATGTAAGATACTCCTTCGTAGCTGAAATTTTAAGGAGGCGACAGGTTGATGCGAATCGTATTTTTAAACAGTTTGGAGAAGAAGGATAGCGGGGCCATGATCCAGGGGGCGCAGGTGTGGATTGGAGAGGAGGAAGGCGTTTGGCGGATGGGCTGGAATGAGCTGTTGGCTGACGGCCAGAGTGAAGATCTGTGGTATGAAGGGTCATCCTGGTCGGAGATGCTGCATGTTTATCGCCATCGATTAGCCGCTAAGCTGGGCGAGGGATTTCGCCCCGTGATGGAAGGTATTTGGGATGAGAAGGAAGGGGTGACCGGGCGCGGCATGGCGGCGCAGAAGCTGTTTTGCTATAGCGAGTTAAACGGTAACGAGCCGGTTTACAACGAATTGACGGCATGGCGCCGGAAGAAAGCTTCAGCGGAACGCAAAGCGCCTTATCTGATTGCCAGCAACCGATTGTTGCGGATGATCAGCGTATTTTTGCCGCAAACGGCGGATGAACTGCTGCAGTTGCCGGGCGTCGGGGAGAACAAAGCCGGCGAATACGGAGCTGAGCTGCTCGAAATCACGAAAGCGGTGGAGCGAAAGCGGACGTTCCCGCTGGATTGGGTCGAGCAGGAGATTGATGGCGAGGTATTCCGTACCTGGCTGTATAAACAGAAGGAAGTCAAATACCGGGCCGAGATGGAGAAGTTCAGCATCCGACGGGCTGCGCTGCAGGCGTTGGCGGAAGGGCTAAAGGTGGAGGATATTTGCATGCGAACGGGCATTGAGCGGCGGGATGCGGTCGAGTTACTGGAGAATTTGGAGAAGGAAGGCTACAACACCGATGATTTGGTGAGTGCAGAGCTGGAAGAGATGTCTGAAGCTGAGCAACAGGCCGTTTGGCATGCTTACGAAGAGCTGGGTGATGCACTCCTGAAGCCGGTCTTGCACAAAGTGTACGGGACCGAAGTCGCAGAAGGCAGCAGTCTCGATACGTTATATGAACGATTGCGCCTGATTCGCATCCGGTACCGCCGCCAGCGGGAGAGCGCTCGGCACGCGGGGTAAAACGGCGGAAACAGCAGTAACGCCAGTAACAGCAGTAAAAGTAGCTGGAACAGTAAGAACGGAGTATAGCAGTAGAGACGGTAAAGGCAGTAAAGGCAACTGTCTGAGGACCTACTCGAGCTTCAGCCGGAGGGTTGAGCCCTCCTTCGGCCGAATGAACTGTAAAAGTGCAGTTCGTTCGGCCGTTTTTGTCGCTAAAACACAAATGAACTGCAAAAATGCAGTTCATTTGTGGGGGATATAAGGAAAAATACATATTTATCCCGAAATCAACTGTACGTCCACTCATCCATCGAAAAAGGCCAACGAGGACTTATCGTCCAAGTTGGCCTCATGGTTCAAATGTGTACGTTCCTCTAAATCCAATCCCTTTTCCGGAATATATAAAACATCCCTAAACCCAAGGCAAGCATGATGCCGAGGACGATAAAGTAGCCGTACTGCGAATGCAGCTCCGGCATATGGTCGAAGTTCATACCGTAGATGCCGGTAATCAGAGTTAACGGGATGAAGATTGTCGTAATCGCGGTAAACACGCGCATGATTTCGTTGGCTCGGTTAGCGATGGCGGCCTGGTAGGCCTCGCGTAAGTTGCCGACGAGCTCGCGGAACGTATCGAAGTTCTCGGAGATCTTCACGGCGTTTTCGTAAATGTCGCTGAAATATTTTTGCAACTGGTCGTCGATCAGCCGGAGGTCTTTCTTGTTCAGAATGTTGATGACTTCCTTCTGCGGCCCAAGCACTTTCTTCAGCCACAGGATTTCGCTTCGCAGCCCGATGATTTCGTTCAGATGCGAACGTTTGGTATGCATCAGGATATCTTCTTCCAGCTTCTCGATCTTTACTTCGATCCGGTCGCCGACGGTAAAGTAGTTATCGACCACCAGGTCGACCAGCAGGTACAGGAACCGGTCGGGCTCGCTGACCTCCTGTTCCCACAGAATCGGCTTCACGGCGCGAAGCTCGTTAATTTTTTGCTTAGTAACCGTAATGATATAATGCCGTCCCAAAAAGAGGTTTAACGCGCGCAGAAAAATTTCTTCATCATCATACCGAATGCTGTTCACCACGATAAAATAGTGGTTATCGTAGGTTTCGATCTTCGGACGTTGTTCTTCCTCGCTCAAGCAGTCTTCTACAGCCAGATCGTGCAGCGAAAATAAGGGCTGCAGCAGGGCGAGATCATCGACGTCGGCATCGATCCAGTAGAAGCCTTCTTCCGGAGCGGTGGTCGTCAGTTCCACATCTTCTACAGGGGTAAATACGCCGGCTTGGACATGACGAATTTTCATAAGCTTTCACTCCCTTTCCCCGGGCCTGCCGGCCTGGGATGCTCTTGGTTGAAGCATAGGAAAGGGACCAACCGTGGCTTGCCCGGAACGATGAAAAAGGCGTTTATGCAAACACCGGGAAAAGAAAGTGCCCTAAGCGTTCCGCAGGCATCCAGCGGGTCGGTTTCCTATGCGATTGGTATTCCTGGGTTGTCCTCTGCGGACTCGGGTCGCCTTCCATTCTCGGTTTCACCTCGCTATTTTCAGGTTGTTTGAACATTCGTCAAACCCTAGGGCCGTCTGGGCCTAAAGGCACTTGTCTAGTATAACGCCAGCGAATGAAATGTTTCAACCCAAAAGTATACTATGTGAGCCGGTTCAAAGCGGTCCATGAATATTCGTGTGATTTTTCTCGCAGGTTCTTGACGGAATGCCGCCAGATCCTTTAAAGTGAATGTCAAGGAGTAGGCGCGAAGCCGAGGTCCTTAACTAAACTAAATATAGCGAAATCTTATCAAGAGCAGGTGGAGGGACTAGCCCGATGATACCCGGCAACCGGCGATTTTCCTAAAAAATCGCAGCGGTGCTAATTCTTGCAGAACTGTCAGCTTCGAACGCTGAGCGGCTTCTGAGAGATGAGAGAGGCGCATACCGGATACGTAATGACCTTTCTCCCCGTGAGAGAGGTCATTCTGTTTACATGGCCCCTCAAACGGATGTTGATTTCTTAATGACGCTACGATAAAAGGAGTGAAACCACATGCCGATTAAAGTACCGGATCATTTGCCGGCAAAGGATGTACTGGCCAGCGAAAACATCTTTGTTATGGATGAGAGCCGCGCTTATCATCAGGATATCCGTCCTTTGCGGATTGCCATTCTCAACCTGATGCCAACCAAAGAAACGACGGAATCGCAAATCCTTCGTTTACTTGGAAATACGCCGCTCCAGGTTGAAATCGTCCTGCTCCACCCCAGTTCCCACACCTCGAAGAATACGCCAGCTGAGCATTTGGAGATGTTCTACAAAACGTTCGACGAGATCCGGAACCGCCGCTTTGACGGCATGATCGTGACCGGAGCCCCCGTGGAACAGCTGGACTTCGAAGAAGTGAATTATTGGGAAGAGCTGAAGGAAATCTTCGAATGGACCAAAACCCATGTGACCTCGACCATGCATATCTGTTGGGGCTCGCAGGCAGGCTTATATTACCATTACGGGGTTCGTAAAGTACCGCTCGCGAAAAAATGCTTTGGCGTATTCTCCCACACGGTAAACGATCCGAAGGTGAAGCTTCTGCGAGGGTTTGATGAAGTGTTCCAGGTGCCGCATTCCCGCCATACCGACGTGGAGCGGTCGGACATCGATCGGGTGCCGGAGTTGCAAATTCTGGCGGAATCGGACGAAGCCGGAATTTATTTGGTGGCCACTCGGGATGGTAGACATATTTTCGTAACCGGCCATTCGGAATACGATCCGGAATCGTTGAAATGGGAATATGATCGAGATGTTGCCAAAGGCATGGAGATCGAGTTGCCGGTGAATTATTATCCGAATGACGATCCGACCCGAGCGCCGCGTTCTTCCTGGCGGGCCCATGCAAACTTATTATTTTCCAATTGGCTAAACTACTATGTGTATCAAGAAACGCCGTACGATATCGATCTAACGGCCGACTTTGTATATGAGATCTAAAGTGGAGGGGTTGCAGGTGGGGGAGCAGAACAAGGAATGGCGGATCGAGAGCAGACTGGCGCAAATCGGATCGATGGAGGAACCGGTTACGGGTGCGGTGAACTACCCGATTTATCAAGCAACGGCGTTTCGCCACCCGCGCCTTGGGCAAAGCACGGGGTTTGACTACGCTCGAACGAAGAGCCCTACCCGCAAAGTGCTGGAAGACGCGGCGGCCACCCTGGAATCCGGTGACGCGGGGTTTGCCTGTAGTTCTGGAATGGCGGCGCTGCAGACGGTGTTTACGTTGTTTTCGCAAGGGGATCACCTCATCGTGTCGTTGGATCTCTATGGGGGGACCTACCGTTTGCTGGAGCGGATCATGTCCAAATATGGCGTAACCGCTTCTTATGTCGATACGAATGATTTGGATGCACTGGAAAAGACCCGCCAAGTCAACACGAAAGCGGTGATCATCGAAACGCCAACCAATCCGTTGATGATGATCACCGATCTTGAGGCGGTATCGAAATGGGCGCGCACTCACGGGTTGCTAACGGTCGTAGATAATACGCTGATGACCCCGTATTTTCAGCGGCCGATCGAGCTTGGCGCGGATATCGTTGTGCACAGCGCGACGAAATATTTAGGTGGCCATAACGATGTCCTGGCCGGATTGATCGTAACTAAAGGGGAAGAACTGTCGCAGGAAATGGCGATCCTGCACAATTCGATTGGCGCGGTACTAAGCCCCTCCGATTCCTACCAATTGATGCGTGGAATGAAGACATTGGCGCTTCGGATGGAACGGCATGAAAGCAATGCACTCGCCATCGCGAAATTCCTGCAGTCGCATCCGCAGGTAGCGGAAGTGTTTCACCCGGGCTTGGAAGATCATCCGGGGTACGCGACGCAACGGAAGCAATCGAGCGGGAACACGGGGATTTTTGCCTTTAAGGTCACGGATGCCCGTTACGTGGAGCCGGTGCTGCGCCATCTGAACTTGATCGCGTTCGCTGAAAGCCTTGGCGGCGTGGAGTCGCTCATGACGTATCCGGCGGTCCAGACGCATGCGGACATTCCCGAGGAGATTCGAAAAGCGGTTGGCGTGGACGACCGGTTACTGCGATTCTCTGTTGGCATCGAGCATGTTGATGATTTGATTGCCGACTTGAGCGGAGCACTGGAAGCGGCGCGACAGGAAGTCGAAGGGGGACAAGGCGCATGAGCGGGCAGGAGAAACGGGAAAACAAATTCGAAACGAAGCTAATCCATTTCGGCAGTGAGGTAGACGAAGCGACGGGCGCATCCAGCGTACCGATCTATCAGGCGTCGACGTTTCATCACCACGATATTTTTAATCCGCCGCAGCATGATTATAGCCGTTCCGGCAATCCGACACGGCAAGCGCTTGAGGATTATATTGCGGTGCTGGAAGGCGGGGTGCAGGGCTTTGCCTTCGCAAGTGGGATGGCGGCCATTTCAACGACGCTGATGCTGCTCTCTGCCGGCGACCATATTATCGTGACGGAAGATGTGTACGGGGGTACATACCGGTTGCTGTCGAATATTTTGACTCGGATGAATATCGAGACGACGTTTGTGGACATGACGCAGCCGGAGTTGGTGAAGGCCGCATTAAAAGCCAATACGAAAGCTGTTTATATGGAGACGCCGTCCAACCCAACGCTGAAAATCACTGACATCGCGGAAATCTCCGCCTGGGCGCGGGAAAAGGGATTGCTCAGCATCGTGGACAATACGTTTATGACGCCGTATTATCAGCGCCCGATCGAGCTTGGAACGGATATCGTCCTGCATAGCGCGACCAAATTCCTTGGCGGTCACAGCGACGTGCTGGCCGGTTTAGCGGTGGCGCGGACGGACGAGTTGGCCCGTCAGCTGAAATACGTGCAGAACGGACTGGGCACCGTCCTGGGTGCGCAAGATTCATGGCTGCTGATGCGCGGCATGAAAACGCTGGGAGCCCGGATGGCGCATAGTGAGATCAGCGCCCGCAAGCTGGCTGATTGGCTGAGCCGCCGCGGCGATATCGACGCGGTGTTCTACCCCGGCCTAGCGAACCATCCTGGCCGCGAGGTCCAGGAGAAGCAATCGACCGGCTATGGCGCGGTCGTCTCCTTCGACGTCGGCTCGGGCGAGCGGGCGAAGCGTTTGCTGAACTTCGTGAAGCTGCCGCTCGTCGCAGTCAGCTTAGGCGCAGTCGAGAGCATCCTCTCCTATCCGGCAATGATGTCACACGCCTCGATGCCGCCGGAGGTTCGCGCGGAACGGGGCATTACCGACGGTCTGCTGCGTTTCTCCGTCGGACTCGAGGATATCGACGATTTGCTCGCCGATTTGGACGAGGCGCTTCGGAATAGTTAATGATTTCTACCTGAATCAACTCGGGCCGCATTTGCGGCCTTTTGTCATTTGTACCTGCAAATCGGGTGCTGTTTTTCTGGGCGTACCTGTGTTACGATTGAACTATCATTTCAATTTTCAGGTATTCTTAGGTATTCATTTATTGTTCTAAGGAGGCAGTGATTATGACTGCAATCGACGATATATTAAACAAGGCGCTGCAGGGTGGACGCCTCGATCTGGAAGATACCATACGGCTGTACGAGTCCGATGAAGTCGAGAAGATGGGACATACCGCGAACATTCTGATGGAGCGCAAGCATCCCGAACCGATTACGACGTTCGTCATCGGGCGAAATGTCAACTATACCAACGTATGCGACGTATACTGTCGGTTCTGTGCTTTTTACCGCCAACCGGGTTCGGATGAGGGATATGTGCTTCCGGACGAAGTGATTTTCCAAAAAATTCAGGAAACGATCGATGTAGGCGGAACGGAAATTCTGATGCAGGGCGGGACGAACCCTAACCTGCCATTTAGCTATTATACGAACTTGCTTAAAGCAATCAAGCAGCGGTTCCCGGACATTACGATGCACTCGTTTTCTCCTGCGGAGATTATGAAAATGAAGGAAGTGTCGGAAGGTCTTTCGCTGGAGGAAGTGGTACGCGAAATTCACGCGGCGGGCCTCGATTCGCTGCCGGGCGGCGGAGCGGAGATCCTGGACGATCGGACACGCCGGAAAATCAGTCGACTGAAAGGTTCCTGGAGAGACTGGATGGATGTAATGCAAACCGCGCACAAAATCGGCATGAACACGACGGCCACGATGGTTATCGGGTTCGGCGAGTCGATGGAAGAGCGGGCGCTTCATTTGCTGCGCGTGCGTGAAGCGCAAGATGAATGCATCCAAAACGGCTATGCCTCGGAAGGGTTCCTGGCTTTCATTCCATGGACTTTCCAACCGGATAATACGAATCTGAAAGCCGAACGCCAGACGCCGGAATCTTATTTAAAAACCGTGGCGATCAGCCGAATTGTATTGGATAACATCAAGAACTTGCAATCCTCCTGGGTGACCATGGGACCGGAAGTCGGCAAGCTGTCGCTGCAGTACGGCTGCAACGACTTCGGCAGCACGATGATCGAGGAGAACGTCGTATCGTCCGCCGGAGCGACGCATAAGGTCAATATCGAATCGATTCTCTCCATCATTCGCGCGGCAGGTAAAATCCCGGCTCAGCGCAATACGAAATATGAAATTTTGCGTGTCTTCGACGAAGAAGCTACGGTCGAACGCGATTTTATTATGCAAAACTAACAGGATTTTGTTGGCAATTTATTGGAAGAACTACCTTTCATTCCATGAACGGTTCCCGTATATCCGTTTCCTTCCCACCATATACTTGGAGAAGGAAGCGGAAGGGGGCCAGGTTCATGGATTTTTTTACCGTACGCGTTAAATGCGGTTCCGCCGAATCGGAGGAACGGTTCAAAAGCATGATACAAGATGCCGTTAACAGCTTACATAACCGCGAGTTTCAGCTTACTTTTCAAGCGGCTGGAGGCGGAATGCTGGAGGCTGTCATAGTTGGTCGGTCGGATAAGGACGGCGGACAAGATCACCCGGAACAACTGATCGATCTGTTATCGCTCGAATTCGCGGAATACCTCGTGGACGTGAAGGAAGAAGAGTTGGCTGCTCGAGTCATGAAACGGGACTACAGCTTCGAATCCCGGGAAGAAGCGCTTCAGGTGCAGCAGATGGTGAACCGGATGCTGGCGGAGGGCACGGAAACCGGGGGCTCGCGAGAGGAACGAAAAGCGTTGGTCCAAAAGGCGCTTCGCGGGTATATGCAGGCTTCCTCCGATCTTCATCTGGATGGATTCGCCTTGTTTCGCCTTAAGACATACGAGGACAAGCTGCGGGAAATCGTGGATTTTGCCGTGGATGAATACTTGCTTGATAAGCAGTATGAAGAGTTTATTGGGCTGCTGCAGTATTTCGTATATTTTCAGGAGCCCTTAACGCCATTGGTTCATTTGATGCATAAGCAGGGCCATGAATTCGCGATTTTGAACGAGCAGTTTACACCGGTCCACGTACCAGCTTCCGGCGGGGTCGTTGCCCGGATAGCCGATCAGGAGATGCAGATGGAAGACGTGATCGTCAGCACCTTGATCTCCTTGTCCCCGGATAAAATCCTGATCCATACGCAGGACCCCGATGCTCAGGTGATTACGACCATCTCGCGGATTTTCGGAGAGCGTGTGGAGTTGTGTTTGCTTTGTCCGCATTGCAAGCCATTCCATCAGGAGTTTCGCCGCCTGGATCAAGGCAGATAAGCTTTGGTTTCTTGACGGCTCGAAAGGTTAGCATTATAATTACTTGCAAGTTAAAGATTCGAAGTCGAATTCGTATCAGGATGAGCTTCGTGATCCAAAGCTGATTATTGAACAACCTTAATAGCGTCGACAAAGACATGAGCCAGATGGCCTGAGCCGTACAGAGAAAGGGAACTTGGCTGGAATTCCCTTCGGTTTCGCTTTTGGTTTACCCCTTTGTAGCTGTATTCCCGAACCTTCATGAAGTAGGGAATACCGGTTCATTCCCGTTATCGAATGCCGAATTAAGGGTCATATCCGAATGCAATGCGCTGTTGGTGTTGCGGAGAGGCCGAATGAGGGTGGAACCACGGGTATATGACGCTCGTCCCTTTCCGGGACGGGCGTTTTTTGATTTGTCCGCACCGGTAAATCCAACAACATTTTGACTAGGGAGGAACAAAAAGTGGCAGTATCGGTTATTTTGCCGGACGGTTCGGTTCGGGAGTATGCGGAAGGCAGCAGCTTGGAGGATGTGGCGGCTTCAATCAGCAGTGGTTTGCGCAAAAATGCGTTGGCCGGGAAGATCAACGGCGTTACGGTTGATTTGAACGCGAAGCTGGTGGATGGCGCCAAAGTTGAGATTATTACGGGGGATTCCCAGGACGGCCTGGAAGTCATGCGCCATAGCAGCGCCCACTTGATGGCTCAAGCGGTGAAGCGCCTGTTTGGCAACAAGGAAGTGAAGCTGGGGATCGGTCCGGTGATCGAAGACGGATTCTACTATGACATGGATCTGGAACACCCGCTGAATCCGGAAGATCTGCAAAAGATCGAAAAAGAAATGGAACGCATCATCGGCGAAAACCTGCCGATTACCCGCCGGGAAGTGAGCCGCGAGGAAGCGGTGGCGATCTTTACCGAGCTAGGCGATCCGTACAAGTTGGAGCTCATTCGCGATTTGCCGGAGGACAGCGTCATTTCGATTTATGATCAAGGCGAATTTTTCGACTTGTGCCGCGGGCCTCATGTGCCCTCCACCGGGAAGATTAAAGTATTTAAGCTCTTGAACGTGGCAGGCGCATACTGGCGCGGCAATAGCAACAATAAAATGCTGCAGCGGATTTACGGTACCGCGTTTATGAAGAAAGCCGATCTGGATGAGCATCTGCATATGTTGGAAGAAGCCAAGAAGCGTGACCACCGTAAGCTGGGTAAGGAACTGAATATTTTCACGTTCAATAACCTGGTAGGTCAAGGTTTGCCGATCTGGCTGCCAAAGGGAGCTACGGTTCGCCGGACGCTGGAACGTTATATCGTTGATATCGAGGAACGTTTGGGTTATCAGCATGTATACACGCCAGTGCTTGGTAATGTGGATTTGTACAAGACGTCGGGACACTGGGATCATTATCAGGATGATATTTTCCCTAAAATGGCAATTGATACGGAAGAATTTATTCTTCGTCCGATGAACTGCCCGCACCATATGATGGTATATAAAAGCGATATGAGAAGCTACCGGGATCTGCCGATCCGGATCGCCGAGCTAGGAATGCAGCATCGCTACGAAATGTCCGGCGCCTTGACTGGCTTGCACCGCGTTCGTTCCATGACATTAAACGATGCCCATATCTTCTGCCGCTTCGATCAAATCAAGGAAGAATTTACGCGTGTGCTGGAGCTGATCAAGCAGGTTTACAATGACTTCGGCATACATGAGTATCGGTTCCGGTTGTCTTATCGCGATCCGCAGGATACGGAGAAATACTACCAAAACGATGAGATGTGGAATAAAGCACAGCGGATTCTCCGCGAAGTTGTAGAGGAAGCGGGTCTGCCGTTCTTCGAAGCGGAAGGCGAAGCGGCGTTCTACGGACCGAAGCTTGACGTGCAGATTAAAACGGCGCTGGGCAAAGAAGAAACGCTGTCGACCGTTCAGATCGACTTCTTGTTGCCGGAACGCTTCGAGTTGGAATATGTCGGCGACGACGGCGCAAAACACCGTCCGGTCGTATTACACCGCGGGATCCTCGGCACAATGGAACGCTTCACCGCCTTCCTGCTCGAGAACTTCGCGGGTAACTTGCCGCTGTGGCTGGCTCCGGTTCAGGCGAAGGTCATTCCGGTTTCCGGTAACTTCGATGCTTATGCGCGTCAAGTGGAAGACAAGCTGCGCGCTGCCGGCATTCGCGCCGAAAGCGATCTGCGCAACGAGAAGCTCGGCTATAAAATCCGTGAAGCTCAACTCGAGAAGCTGCCGTACATGTTCGTCGTCGGCGAAAGCGAGCAAAGTGCCGGCACCGTCTCCGTGCGTAAGCGTGGCGAGGGCGATCTTGGCGCTAAACCGGTGGATGAAGTGGTCGCTCAGTTGCAGGAAGAAATTCGTAATCACGTGATTTAGTTTGGCGCGCGACGCTATAAATCCCGTGATCCGCTGCGGAGCAAATGTTGCCTTTTATGCAACATTTTGCACGTGAGCGACGCAGAGTAAGCCTCCTCGATGGAACTTCGTGCTGCTTGCTACTTTGGCTTTTCAGCACCAAGAAGGTTGGATGAAGATGGGATCGAGTAGCGGAGCGTAGCTGGAGGCTACGTGAGCAACGGAGAGGGCAGCTGAATTCAAGATTCGACGCCGACCCCCGCTTCTCGAGTTAACTTCGTGCTGCTTGCTACTTTGGCTTTTCAGCACCAAGAAGGTTGGATGAAGATGGGATCGAGTAGCGGAGCGTAGCTGGAGGCTACGTGAGCAACGGAGAGCGCAGCTGAATTCAAGATTCGACGCCGATCCCCGCTTCTCGAGTTAACTTCGTGCTGGAAAGCCAATAGGTATAGAATTGGGCGGATGTGGAAAACCTTTCGGATAAGGGGGAGGTTTTCTCATGCGCCAATTTCATTTCTGGCAAAAGATAAGCAAACGCTGTTTGCTTGCAGGACTGCTTGTTTTTACGATGGCAGCGGATCTGCCGGCCAGCGGCATTCATTCGCAACAGTTAAACGCGAACCGGCAAGCCCGGAATTTAGCTGAATGGTTGGACCTTAAGCAGTTGCAGCAAATGCAGGCAGAAAGGGCTGCACGGCAAACCCAATATCAGCGGGTCAACGTTATGAACCCGGAACATAAACAGGCCCAGCCTGAACGCAAGAAAGTCGAAACCGTCAAAGTCTTAGCGACCGGTTATACGGCCGGTTACGAGTCAACCGGCAAAAAGCCCAGCCATCCGCAATACGGCATAACTTATTCGGGCGTGAAGGTGAGACGGAACAAAGACACCGTCTCGACGATCGCCGCCGATTTGAAGATCTTTCCGCTCGGCACCATCCTTTATATCCCCGGATACGGTTACGGAGTCGTCGCCGATAAAGGCTCGGCAATTCGCGGCCACAAAATCGATCTTTATTTTGACACCATTAAGCAGGTTTATAAGGAGTGGGGGAAAAAAGAGGTCGAGGTACAGGTGGTCCGTAAAGGAGACGGCAAGTTGACCGAAGCGATGCTGCGGGAGCTTGGCAAAGTGATGGAAGTGAGCAAGGAAATTCCCGAAAACCTGTGGGAAAAGGCGATTTGAAGTTCGGTTTAACCCTTCGCATAATTCGCCTTCCCGGTTCGCATAATAAGCTTCGTGGTCAACAACGAGAGGGCCACGTGAAACGCCGGTGATTCACGATTCGGCGTATGCGAGAGGGAGGTGAAATTCATGGCAAATCAAAAGAAAGCCGCTTCTCCAGGTTACAAAACACCTAATGAGAAGTTTAATGAGGAATTTGCTGAGGAAAGCACGGCTACCGTTGCTCAGAAAGCGAAAGCTTCTCGCAATGCAACGACTCCTGTGAACAAACAACAATAATGATAGCGTGAAGCGCAAAGAGCGTCCCTCAGGGACGCTTTTTTACATATATCTCCAAACGTCTCGGTCTCGGGACCGAGCTCCCTTTCCATCCCGCGCCGCTGTTCATCAGCTCTGGCTTCAGGTAAACTGACATTAGAAAGAGGCAGTCCATTGGAGGTAACGACATGAGAAACGGCTTATTTGGTAGGTTTATAGGCGGGATGGTGCTGATTGGTATCGGGGGGGTTTTTCTTCTGAACCAGTTCGGTGTGACCGATTTCAGCATCGGCGAGATGTTCTCTACGTACTGGCCCGTGTTTTTAATTCTGGGGGGATTGGTGAACCTCAGCAACAGCGGCTTGCGGGGCGGTAACTTTATCGGCAGTGCCATATTAATTCTAATCGGCGGTTATTTCCTGGGCCGCAACTTGAATTTGATCGATTTAAGTCCAGGTGAATTTTTCCGATTCTTCTTCCCGATGATGCTGATCATCGGCGGGTTATACGTATTGTTCAAACCACGCGATCCGCACCGACGGAAGCGGCATGAGGATTTTCCACCTCCTCCGATGCCGCCGCTTGATCCGCCGCCTCCTCCGCCAACGTTCCATCCGGAGATGGAGTCGCCGCTCGATTCGATTTTCGGTTCGATGGAGAAGGAGAAAGGGAAGGAGCGGGAGCAGCAGGCAAAACAGGAGAAGTCGTATTATGAACACCCGAAATTTAACCCGTATCACGGGGGAAGCGTTCCGGGAGATCATGGATCCGTGATTCAAAAGTCGGGATTTATTGGCGACGTGCATTTGGGCCAGGACTATTTTCAGTTGAAACCGATGAATATCTCACATTTTATCGGCGATACGATCATCGACTTGACCAAGGCGCAAATTCCGTACGGCGAAACGAAAATTAACGTATCGTCATTCATTGGCGACGTTAAGGTGTTCGTCCCTGAAGATATGGATATCGGCATCGTGGCCACCTCAAGTGCGTTCATCGGCGACCTGAAAGTATTGACGCAGAAGCAAGGCGGATTTATGAGCAGCGTCACGGCCGAATCTCCGTATTACGGCGAAGCAAACAAACGGGTTAAGCTGATCGTCAGCGTATTTGTAGGTGACGTCAAAGTAAACATGGTAGGTTGATCCCATGATCGTGCAGCGGATATTGAAGAATACGAAGTGGGAGTTGCTGTGCTACTTTTTGCTTACCGGCAGCCTAACGGCGGTTGCCTTCTATATCGGAACCAATACCGGGGTGATCGTTGTCAGCGATCCCTGGGTGTGGATTTACGATATGGCGGGCATCGTCGTTTTGGCGCTGATTATCGGGTATATTGCCGGTCGGCGCATTCAGGGGAAGATCGATCATTTGCACTTGAACATGCTCCAAGTGGCGAAAGGCAATTTATCGGTACGGATGCCGGAGACGGCAGACCAGACGTTTAACGGGTTGTACCAGGAATTCAATAACATGATTGATGCGATGGAGAAAAAGATGCAGCTCCTTCAACAGCTTGGCGAGCAGGAGGTTATCGAGAAGGAGCAGGCGACGGAAAAAGCGGTGCTTGAGGAGCGCAGACGGCTCGCCCGCGATCTGCACGATACCGTCAGTCAGCAGTTGTTCGCCATACATATGGCGGCTTCGTCCTTGCCAAAGGTGCTGGAGGTTAACGAGGCCCAGGCGGAAACGGTGCTGAATCAACTGATTCAGATGTCGAATACCGCGCAAAAGCAGATGCGGGCATTGATCGCCCAATTGCGCCCGATGGAGCTGGTGGGCAAATCCTTAGCAGAGGCATTGGATCAGTGGTTTCCCGATTATTGCCGGCAAAATGGGCTGAAGGGGATCAAGGACATGGATATCCAAGGGGACATGTCGGAAGCGAAGGAGCATCAGCTATTCCTGATCATCCAGGAAGCGATGGCAAATATCGTGAAGCATGCCGGAGCCGGCATGGTTAGCTTGTCATTGCGGGAAGGCCCGCGCCAGGTTGTGCTTAGCATCAGCGATGACGGACAAGGCTTCAGCAGCACGTACCAGAAGCAGGGTTCTTACGGTTTAACGACGATGAAGGAGCGAGCCGAGAAACTAGGCGGCAACGCAGAAATCATCAGTAAGCCGGGAGCGGGAACGACGATTCGGGTGCATATTCCGAAGTTCGAGGAAGGTAAAGGGGGAAGCCGCGAATGAGCAAAATCAAGGTGATGATCGTCGACGACCATGACATGGTGCGAATGGGATTAAAGACATATTTAATGCTGGATCCGGGGTTCGAGGTGATCGGTGAAGCCGGAGACGGACGCGAGGCGGTGGAAATCTTGGAACGCGGGCTTCCGGAGGGGCCGCCGGATATCATACTGATGGACTTGATGATGCCGAACATGAACGGGGCGGAGGCAACCAAGGAAGTGTTGAGTCGGTTTCCGGGCATGAAAATCGTGATCTTGACCAGCTTTTTGGAGGATGATCTCGTAGTCCAGGCAGTTGAAGCCGGTGCGGTCAGTTATGTGCTCAAGACGGTCTCCGCCGAAGAACTGATTTATGCGCTTCAAGGCGCTTTCCGTGGGATGCCGGTGATGACGGGCGACGTCGCCCAGGCGCTCACGCGAGGCCTCAGACAACGAACCGTAAAAGGTGATGACTCGGGAATGACCGAGCGGGAGAAGGAAGTCTTGCTTTTGATTGCCGAAGGCAAAAGTAACAAGGATATTGCCGAGGAGCTGCATATCAGCATCAAAACGGTCAAAACCCATGTCAGCAACCTGCTGATGAAATGCGAACTGGAAGACCGTACACAGCTGGCAATTTATGCACACCGACAAGGCTGGGTGACGCGTTAATAGGGGAACTCTAGCTTTTATCTCCTTTTTAATTGTTTTTAATGTACGTTTAAGGTTTCTGGTACAGAATAAAAACAAGAAAACAAGTTACCCCTGAATCACGCAGGGGAAGGAGGTCAATCATACCATGGACGATCAAAAGAACAAATCGGGCCAACCCTTTGACGAAGACGCAAACGATTCGAAGCGTCAGGAATCTTCGGAGTCAGGCTCTTCCTATTATTACTCTTACGGACCTTTTCAATCCTATGGAAAAACAAACGAGGAACCAGGCCAAGGTGCAGACTACGAACGCAGCCAGCCCGAAGAGGTGGAAGTGACGAAACCGCAGCCGCTTAAACCGTTTCCTTCTTCCTACGATGTGATTCGCAGCACGGTTGAACCTACCAACGGCTCTAGTGGGGACGGGCGCAACAACTTGCCGGCGGCAAAAAGCAGCAATTGGCAATACAATAGCAAACCGACGAAAAAATCTTCGGTACGTTCGGTGATTGCCGGTGTATTGGCCGGTATGTTGATCATGACCGGAGCTATGGTCTTTGCGGACCGCGCCAATCTGTTTACGTCAGATCAGGCGGCTTCCGCATCGGTGCCAGCATCGGGAAGCGCGTCGAATAGCGGCGGCGTCGAATCGACGGGCAAAGCGACAACCGCGTTGTACCCGGTAACGGATTCCGGAGAAGTGACCAAAGTCGTCAGCCAAGCCGGACCGGCCGTCGTCAAAATCGAAACATTGACGGATGCCAGCAAGCAAAACAGCAACAATCCGTACAGCAGCGATCCGTTCTACCGCTATTTCTTCGGCGATGATGCGTTTGGCTCTGGCGGGAACAACGGCAGCGAGGACGGAAGTAACGGTTCGTCCTCCGGTTCGAGCCAACTGGTACCGACGGGGATTGGGTCCGGGTTTATTTTCGATAAAACGGGTTACATTCTAACCAATGAGCATGTCGTTCATAATGCCGATGTGGTGCAGGTCACGGTGCAAGGGACAGAAAAACCTTATGAAGCTAAGGTGCTAGGTAAGAGTTATGAGCTTGACCTGGCTGTCCTGAAAATCGAAGGCGACAGCAACTTCCCGTCGATTCCGCTCGGCAACTCCGATAACACGCAAGTCGGGGAATGGATGGTAGCGATCGGCAATCCGCAGGGCTTTGACCATACGGTTACGGCTGGCGTATTAAGCGCGAAGGAACGCGACATCACGATTGCCGGCGAGAATGGCGAGAAAAATCGTGAGTATGAGCATTTACTGCAAACGGACGCTTCGATCAATCCCGGCAACTCGGGCGGCCCGCTATTGAATCTGAACGGCGAAGTGATCGGGATTAACGTGGCCGTCAGCTCGGATTCACAGGGTATCGGGTTTGCGATTCCGACCAGTACAATCAGCGAAGTGCTCGACAAGTTGAAGAACAATGAGAAAATTCCGCAAAAACCGGTACCGTTCATCGGAGCTACTTTGATGACAATGACGGAAGAAGTGGCGAAGCAAATGCAAACCGACGTGAAGGAAGGTTCGATCGTCACGGATATCGTCTTTAAATCGCCGGCTTACAATGCCGACCTTCGACCTTACGATATCATCACTGGGGCGAACGGCACCAAATTTGCCACCAAGGAGAAATTGATTGAATTCATTCAGAAGCAACAGGTGGGAACGAAAGTGACGATGAACATCGTGCGCGACGGGAAGAACCTCGACCTCGAGGTCACGGTTGGCGACAAAAATGAGTTCTCTAACGTGAACTAATACGCACGGGTAGTAACCAGGGCGGCGAAGGCGGCAGGAATAGAGCCTGCCGCCTTTTTTGGTACCCGGATGCGGGTGGGATATCCGTTTTGGTACAATGGAGACAGTGGAGCTTGCCTGAGGCAAGCGCAAGGCAAAGGAGAGATTGTTCGTGAGATCGGCAATTTTGGTCATAGATGATGATGAGAAAATCACGTCGATGCTACGACGCGGCCTGGCGTTCGAGGGGTATGACGTTTATACGGCCCAAAATGGGGCGGAAGGATTGTCGATGATGATGAGCGCCGACCCGGATCTGATCATTTTAGACGTCATGATGCCTAAAGTAGACGGGTTCGAAGTATGCCGGCGATTGCGCGAAGGCGGAAGCACTGTTCCGGTTCTAATGTTGACCGCGAAGGATGAGGTCGAGAACCGGGTGAAGGGTCTGGATCTAGGTGCGGACGATTATCTCGTCAAGCCGTTTGCCCTGGAGGAGCTGCTAGCCCGGGTTCGAGCATTGCTCCGGCGCAAGGATTCGGCGGGAGACGCGGGCAACCAGCGCCTCATTTTTGAGGACATCGTCATGGATCTCGATTCCCGCGAGGTCACGCGGGCGGGGCAGCGTTTGGAGCTAACGGCCAAGGAGTTCGAGCTGCTCCATCTGTTCCTGCAAAATCCGAAACGGCTGCTGACCCGCGATCTAATCATGGATAAGATTTGGGGTTACGACTACAGCGGGGAGTCGAACGTGCTGGAGGTTTATATTGCCATGCTTCGGCAAAAAACGGAGGAGCACGGCGGCAAGCGTATCATTCAGACGATCCGCGGGGCCGGTTACATCCTGAGAGGAGAGGCTTAAGCATGTCGATCCGGCTGCGGCTAACTGCATGGTATACCGGGATTTTGGCCGTTACGCTGATCTTGTTCAGCGCTTCGATCTATGCCTTTGTTCGATACAACACCTATATGGAAGTGAAGAACCGGTTGGAGGATCAGGCCAATCGTATCAAAAACTCCCAAAGCTACAGCATCACCCAGGGACTGGATTTGTATCTGGATCCGATGCAGGCGAACCGGTTAGAGGATGCCCAACTGTTTGTGCAGATCCACAATTATACGGATGGAAACACGCGGTATTCGCAAAATCTGCTGAGTTGGAACATGAAGTTTCCCGTTCCTGACGCCGGATCGTTGAGCAAGATCGCGGGCTTCAAGAAGGTTCAGCTGTATAATCAGTCTTTCTTGCTGTATCAGCTTCCGATTACGCTCGATAACAATTTGATCGGCTTAATTCAACTAGCGGCCTATACCGGCGCAGAAGATAAGTTGATGAACCGAATGAGCACGGTCTTGTTATTCGGCTCGATCATCACGATTCTGGCCGCCAGCTCACTTGGCCTCTTTCTGGCGCGTAAATCGATGGCACCGATCGGAAAGGTCATTGAGGCGGCAAACGGGATTCAGACCGGAAACGACTTGAGCGTAAGGATTGATTACGAAGGGCCCAACGATGAAATCGGTCAATTAATCGGCACTGTCAACAACATGCTGGCACGTACCGAAGGCTTCTATAAAGAATTGGATGAAGCTTATTCGACCCAGCGCCGGTTCGTATCGGATGCCTCCCACGAACTGCGAACGCCGCTCACGACGATTCGCGGCAACGTTGACTTATTGAAGCGAATGTGGACGCAGGATGAAGCTCGGCGTGATCCCGGTGAAGAGGAACAGGTACGCAGCTTTTCGCTGGAGGCGGTGAGCGACATCGCTGCCGAGTCTGAGCGCATGAGCCGGTTGGTGAACGATATGCTGTCGCTGGCCCGGGCGGATGCCGGGCAAACGTTAACGAAGGAGCCGCTGCTGCTGGCTCCGGTCGTGGAGGAGGTGGCCCGCCGGGCGCACTTCTTGCCGCGAAAAGCGGAGTGGATCCAGGGCGATTTACAGGCGCTGGAGGGTGTGTCGGTTGTTGGCAGCAAGGATTATCTGCAGCAGATGCTGTTTATTTTTATTGAAAATGCGTTCAAATATACCGAACAGGGTAGCGTCACGATCGATGCCGTTCAATCGGCAGGGCAGATTGGCATTCGCATCGCCGATACGGGTATCGGGATGGACCGCAGCGAAGTCCCTCATATTTTTGAACGCTTCTATCGGGCCGACCCGTCCCGCGGAGTCATTCAGGGAACCGGACTGGGATTATCGATTGCCAAATGGATTATCGACGAGCATGAGGGGTCCGTGGAAGTGTTAACCAAGCGAGGCGAAGGGACGACTTTCATCATCTGGCTTCCCGCGATCTTTAACGCCCTCCCGGAATAGTTTATAATAGAGAGGCTCCCCTCCGTCAGGGAAAACTGGGGGACGAGAAAGCAGGGATACGATTCATGGAAGTGATTAAAATTTCGCCGCGCGGTTACTGCTACGGTGTCGTGGACGCGATGGTTCTGGCCCGGCAGGCGGCTAAGAACCTCGATCTGCCGCGGCCGATATATATACTCGGCATGATTGTGCACAACAGCCATGTCACGAATTCTTTCGAGGATGAAGGGATTATTACGCTGGACGGCCCGAATCGCCTGGATATTTTGAGCAAGGTGGAGAGCGGGACAGTCATCTTTACCGCGCATGGGGTATCTCCGGAGGTCCGTAAGCTGGCCCGTGACAAAGGGCTAACAACAGTGGATGCCACTTGCCCGGACGTCACCAAAACCCATGTACTCATCGAAGAGAAGGTTGCCGAAGGGTATGAGGTGATCTATATCGGGAAGAAAGGGCATCCCGAGCCGGAAGGCGCGGTAGGCGTTGCGCCAGGCAAGGTGCATCTGATCGAGAAAGAAGAGGAGATCGAGCAACTAAACCTCTCCGCCGACAAAATCGTAATCACCAACCAAACGACGATGAGTCAGTGGGATATTAAGCATATTATGAAAAAACTGCTGGAGAAGTATCCAGGTGCAGAGGTGCACAACGAGATTTGCCTAGCGACCCAGATGCGCCAGCAGGCAGTAGCGGAACAAGCTAGTCAGGCGGACCTCGTGATCGTCGTCGGCGATCCCCGGAGCAACAACTCTAACCGGTTAGCCCAGGTATCGGAAGAGATCGCTGGAGTTACAGCGTACCGGATCGCAGACGTTACGGAGCTCAAGCGTGAGTGGTTGGATGGCATCGGCAAAGTAGCGGTGACATCAGGCGCGTCGACGCCAACGCCAATTACGAAGGAAGTTATTCATTATCTTGAGCAATATGACCCGGAAGAACCGACAACCTGGGATATCATCCGAACGGTTAATCTAGCGAAATTATTGCCTCCGGTTAAAGTCGGAGCTAAAAGTAAAGAGGAATAAAAGCATAGATTCATAGGGAGAAAACCGCGCTGTGCCGCGGTTTTCGTCCATTTACCAACATTTGCGGGGTCCCCTACGATTCGATTCATGTTATACTCGTTGTAGAAAGGTTACAAAAATGTAACTAACCTATCAACTACAACAAGGAGATGACAGGATGAAATCGAATCGACTGAAACGTTTGGTGACGGGTGGACTAACCGCAATGTTAGCCGCAGCAATCGTTATACCGGCTTCGGCCTCGGCAGCCTCGAATACGACGACTTATAAAACTTATTCAACCTATAAGACTTATACAACCTATGGCGCGAACACTTGGACGAATTATTATACGATTCCATGGTATCAATACTATCAACCTCAGCAACCGGTACAAAGCGGCAGCCAAGGCACGACAGGCAACAAAGCGCAAACCGGGACGACACAAGGAACGACACAAGGAACTACGCAAGGAACTACGCAAAGCGCAACGACCGACAAGTCGCAATTTGCTACTCAGGTTATTACCCTGGTGAATCAGGAGCGTGCGAAACAGGGCCTCAAGCCGCTCACGGGTAATGCAGAGTTAAACAATATGGCTTGGGCTAAAGCGAAGGATATGAGCGATAATAACTATTTTAGCCATACCTCTCCAACCTATGGTTCGCCGTTTGACATGATGAAGAAGTTCGGCATTCAATTCGGTTATGCGGGCGAGAATATCGCGATGGGGCAGAAGACGCCAACTGAGGTCGTCAACGCCTGGATGAACAGCGAAGGCCACCGCGCCAATATCTTGAACGCCAATTACAATCTGATCGGTGTCGGCTATTATAACGGATATTGGGCACAGGAGTTTGTTGGAAGATAAATAGCTTCATAAACAGGAAAGGCCGGGGAGCACGATTCTCCGGTCTTTTTTTATTTGTTCGCTGTATAGAAAAGGCGGGGGTCAATGTTTGTACGGTCCGTTTCGCCATCATCCCTTTTGTTCAGGAGTTAGGTAGGAGGTGTGTTTCCAACTAGGTAACCTGCCATCTACGATCTGACTTAACGGGATAATCATGCAAACGTCCGGACAAGGCGTGATGGACCGAGCGTTCCGTCATTTAAGCACTAGCCTATGACCATTGGGGTTGACGGGAGAGACAAATTCAGCTATAGTTACTTTAGTGAATAAAAGCTTAAAAGCACACAAGCGTTCAAGCGAAATAGTGCCTGTACGTTCGAATAATGGTTTTTAGCCTGCATACAATCGTCATATTAAGAAAGGATGGAATCGGAATGATCGTTATTACATCAAACCAAACCCCTGAGGAGCGCGTTCAGGAAATTATCGCCGTGATTGAGAAGGAAGGAGTGCAGACCCATGTTTCCCGCGGGAAGGATCGTACCGTCATCGGTTTGATCGGCCTGATCGAACCGAAGCTCGCCGAACATCTTCGCCAAATGAAGGACGTCGAGAATGTCATTAAGATTTCGAAGTCCTATAAATTGGCTAGCCGAGATTTTCATCCGGAAGATACGGTCATTTCTATCGGTGACGTCAAGATCGGCGGCGGCGAGCTGGTTGTTATGGGCGGCCCTTGCGCAGTAGAATCGCCGGAACAAATCGACGAGATCGCTCGTTTGGTGAAGGCGGCCGGCGGGCAAGTATTGCGGGGAGGGGCGTTTAAGCCCCGTACCGGTCCGTACAGCTTCCAAGGCGTTGGCGTGGAAGGCCTTGTCATGATGGCGGAAGCGGGCAAGAAGCATGGCCTCCTGACCATTACAGAGGTGATGACGCCGGAGTACGTCGATGTCTGCGCCGAATACGCCGATATTTTGCAGGTTGGAACACGCAATATGCAGAACTTTGATTTGCTGCGCAAGCTGGGCACCTGCAACAAGCCGGTATTACTCAAACGAGGCTTTAGCGCCACCTACGATGAGTTCCTGAACGCGGCGGAATATATCCTGGCGGGAGGGAACCCGAACGTAATGCTGTGCGAACGCGGGATCCGAACATTCGAAACCTACACCCGTAATACGCTGGATCTGTCCGCGATTCCGGTGCTCCAGGGCTTAAGCCATCTGCCGGTCATTTCCGATCCGAGCCATGGCACGGGCCGTCGTGAGCTCGTGGAACCGATGACGAAGGCCTCCGTGGCCGCCGGGGCAGACGGTCTGATCATCGAGATGCACACCGATCCGGACAACTCGATGACCGGTGACGGCGTACAGTCTTTGTTCCCTGACCAATTCGCCACTTTATTGCAAGATTTGGAGAAATTGGCCCCACTGGTAGGGAAACGCTTTGATACCCCGAAGGCCGCACTTCACGTGTAACATAGAATGACTTAAAGTCCATTCGCCCTGCGGCGAGTGGGCTTTTATACTTTTTGTAGATAAATTTGTACTATGCGTAATAATACCTTATTTCGGATGTAAAAATACCTTACATAAGTATTGACGACTTCGCCCCCACAGTCCTATAATGACGACATAATCATACTAAAGGATGAACGTTAATCGCAAAAATAAGATTTAATGTTCGTGATTTGGGGAGGAAAGAGTATGTCAGCAGAGATCGTTTTAAAAACAATCAAGGAAAAGCAAATTGAGTGGGTAGACTTCCGTTTTGTTGATCTATCGGGACGGGCACATCATATTACCCTTCCGGCTAAAGAAGTGAATGAGGAAACTTTCGTGAACGGCGTAGCTTTCGACGGATCTTCGATCCCCGGGTTCCGCGGCATTGAAGAATCCGACATGGTCATGATGCCGGACCATGGTTCCGTATTCGTCGATCCGTTTACCGCGCATCCGACGTTGAACGTATTTTGCGACATTTATACGCCGGATGGCGACCGATATGAGCGTGATCCACGCAGCATTGCAGTGCGTGCAGAAGAATACCTGAAGCAAAGCGGTGTGGGCACGGCGGCATTCTTTGCCCCGGAATCCGAGTTCTTTATTTTCGACGATGTCCGCTTTGAAAGTGGCATGAACAAAACGTACTACTCGGTAGATTCCGAGGAAGCGGCATGGAATACGGGGCGTTCGGAAGAAGGCGGCAACCTGGGTTATAAAGTGCCGGTCAAAGGCGGCTACGTACCGGTAGCGCCAACCGACAAGCAACAGGATATCCGGAGCGAAATGTGCCGTTTGCTTGAAGAAGCCGGCATCCGCGTGGAGCGTCATCACCACGAAGTAGCGACTTCCGGTCAAGCGGAAATCAACTTCCGTTTCGACACGCTGTTGAAAACTGCGGATAACCTGATGGTTTACAAGTATATCGTGCACAACACCGCCGCTCAGTTCGGGAAAACGGCAACGTTTATGCCGAAACCCCTGTTTGGCGACAACGGTAGCGGGATGCACGTGCATCAATCCATCTTCAACGGCGACACTCCGCTGTTCTACGACAAAGGGGCTTACGCAAACCTGAGCGAAATCGCCTTGAACTATATCGGCGGCATCCTGTACCACGCTCCAGCGATCATTGCGTTTACGAATCCAAGCACGAACTCGTTTAAACGCTTGGTTCCTGGCTTCGAGGCTCCGGTAAACCTGGTTTACTCGAAGGGGAATCGCTCAGCTGCCGTCCGGATCCCGGTAGCCGCGGTAACACCAAAGGGCTGCCGCATTGAGTTCCGTACCCCGGACTCCACGGCGAACCCGTACCTGGCCTTCTCCGCCATGCTGATGGCAGGCCTTGACGGCATCAAGAACAAAATCGATCCGGTCAAACTGGGTTACGGACCGTTCGACAAGAACATCTATGAATTGTCCGATGAAGAGAAAGCGACGATTCGCAGTGTTCCGGGTTCCTTGGACGAAGCGCTAAGCGCTTTGGAAAACGATTATGAGTTCCTGACCCAAGGCGGTGTATTCACGAAGGCGTTCATCGACAACTTTGTAGAGTTGAAGCGCGCCGAAGCGAGAGCTGTCGCCGTGCGAGTACATCCTTACGAATTTGGCCTTTATTACGATCTGTAAGCTGAATTAGCTATCATACGACAAACTCCCCATCCAACGGATGGGGAGTTTTTTTTGATTTCACAATCTACTTAAGCGCTCCTGCTTCCGCATGAATCCCGCACAACCAGCTCAGGCTCAACGACGACGGAGCTGGCTACCGACTGGTTGTGAATCAGATCGAAGAGCAAAGAAGCAGCTAGACGACCTAACTTCTCCTTGTTTTGACGAATGGTCGTAAGGGAAGGACTTACGTAACGGCAGGCTTCAATATCATCGCAGCCGATTAAGGCAACCTCCTCAGGAACACGCAGCCCGTGTTCTCTCAGCGCTCGCAAAGCGCCGATGGCCAGCAAATCCGAGGCAGCAAAAATCGCCTTAGGCAATGAGCCGGCCTGGATCATGCGGGTCATGGCCTCGTAACCGCTGGCTTCATAGAAGCTGTCGCCGCCTGCGAACCATTCCTCACGGAGGGGGAGTCCGTAGCTCTCCAGGGCATTTCGATATCCCTGCTCCCGCTCCCTGGAGATATCGGACTCGACCGTGCTGCCGATGTACCCAAGCTCCCGATAACCCAGCAGATAGAAATGCTCCACCGCTTTTGCCGACATGTTGGCATGATCGGACATGAGATAGCCAGAGCTTCGCCCGTGCAACGGGATGTCGATGCCGATGCAAGGAATTTCGCTCTGATCCAGCGCACGGATCTCGGTACCCACCTCTTGCCCGCTGACGATAAAACATCCAGCCGTCCGATACTGTCGGCAACGCGTTAAATAATCGGCGTTTCCGCTGCTCTTATGATCGGGGTTAAGAAACAGCAAGTCGTAGCCGAACAACCCCACCTGCTTCTGAAATGCGTTTAATACCTCCGCAAAAAAAGGATGGGCAAAATCCGCATGCCGTCTCCCGGCGAAGACGATTCCGATGATCGGGGTTTGCTTCTGCGCCAGTGTCTTTGCCGTGTGGGCGGGAACATATCCGGTTTGCCGCATGACCTCAAGCACCTTGGCTCGAGTTTCCTCTGAAATATCGCTGTAATTGTGGACGATCTTGGACACGGTAGCCACCGATACGCCGGCTAATTCTGCAATCTGTTTCATATTCATACACTTCAGCCTTCCGTTTCTCTCTAGCGAAAATATTTTCGTGAACCTAGCATACCGATCTTTCACGTCATCGTCAATAACTCATCGGAAATCAAGAGTTGAAACCCTTTACAAACTGAAGGATAGCAAGGATAATGGAGTTACCGAAACCGGTTTCGGGTATTTGTCCTGGAATTGGTTTTTATCACAATAATGGTTTGAGTGGCCGAAAATTTTCGGAATATGCCAATACAATATGGAAAGGAAGTAGCTTTATGGCGACAAGTGGTTGGAAATTTCAGGGGAAAGAGGGCGTGTTTCGGCTTGAACAGCCCGAGTTGAGCAGTTATTTGTATTTTCCTTTGGTGAACGAAGCCGGAATGATGTCCTCGGTGTCCCCAACCCTGCATGGGCAATCGACAACGGGGCATAATTCGTTTCTGCTGGAGCCGATCTCGGTGGAGAGCCTGCATAACTCCAAAGCGGCGCGGAATTTTTGGGTCTACCTCGAAGGGTACGGGGCTTGGTCCGCGACCGGAAACTCGGCGCGGCAAAACGCCGCGTTGTTTTCGGAGAAGAACGAGCATTCCTCGTTGGAGGCAGGGTTCTTGTGGCATAAGTTGACCCGGGAGAATAACCTTCTGAACCTGCGGGCAGAAACGACCAGCTTCGTACCCGTGACGGATGACAAAATCGAACTGATGAAGGTTCGGCTGACCAATACAGGTAACACGGAACTCATGTTCACGCCAACTGCCGCGATTCCGCTGTATGCGCGTTCGGCGGACGACCTGCGGGATCACCGGCATGTCACGTCCTTGCTTCACCGGATTTATACCTCCGTCCACGGCGTTGAGGTTCAACCGTCGCTGTCTTTCGATGAGCGCGGGCATCGTGTCAACCAAACAACTTACGGCGTTTTTGGTGCGGCGCAGGACGGTAAAGCCCCAGTCGGCTTCTTCCCGGTAACCGAGGATTTCATCGGCGAAGGCGGGGCCTTGGACTGGCCGCAGGCCGTGGTCGCCAATCGCCGCCCGGACGTCGAAGCGGGGGCTGTTGCAGAGGGATACGAGGCGGTTGGCGCGTTGCGGTTCGACACGGTCCGGCTGGCGCCGGGAGCATCGGTGTCCTATATTGTAGCCATGATCATCGCCGACGACCGTATGGATACCAAGCGTGTTGCCGCAGAGTATTTGTCAGAGCAGCGATTCAACGAGTTGCTGGAGCAAAACCAATCCTATTGGTTGGGTAAGCTGGATACGCTCTCCTTCCAATCCGGAGACGAACAACAGGATCTCTGGATGAAATGGGTCACGCTCCAGCCCATTTTGAGACGCATGTACGGGAATTCTTTCCTCCCGTATCACGACTATGGACGCGGCGGACGGGGCTGGCGAGATTTGTGGCAAGACTGTTTGGCATTGCTGGTTATGGAGCCGGACGAAGTTGGCCATTTACTCTACAATAACTATGCCGGTGTTCGGATCGACGGCAGCAACGCGACAATTATCGGTGCAAAGCCGGGTGAATTTATCGCCGACCGCAACAATATTCCACGGGTATGGATGGATCATGGTGCCTGGCCGCTGTTGACAACGCTGTTATACATCCATCAAAGCGGGGATCTGAGATTCTTGCTGAAACCGCAGACGTATTTCCGCGACGTTTTCACCAAACGATGCCGGGAGCGCGATCTCGCTTGGACACCGGATCAGGGAAACAAATTGCGCTCGAACGACGGACGCATTTACGAAGGGACCATTTTAGAGCATATCCTCCTCCAAAATATCGTGCCGTTCTTTAACGTTGGGGAACACGGCAATATTAAGCTGGAAGGTGCGGACTGGAACGACGGCCTTGATTTGGCGCCGGCGCATGGGGAGAGCGTCGCCTTTACGGCGTTCTACGCCAGCAATTTGCGAGAACTTTCCGAGTTGATCGCCCGATTGGAACATGCGCCAGGCGGAACGGACACGATTGAGATCGCCGAAGAAATCGCCGTTTTGTTGGATAGCCTAGAAACGCCAGTCGACTATGAGAGTATCCCTGCTAAACAGGAGCTGCTGGACCGTTACTTCGATTCTGTTGTCCCGGCCGTCAGCGGGCAGAAGCGGAAGTTAAACGTTCAACAGGTGTCCGAGGACCTTCGGCGGAAAGCGGATTGGGCGTTTGGACATTTGCGGAAGCAGGAATGGATTCGCAGCGAGGAAGGGTTCGAGTGGTTTAACGGATATTACAACAACGATGCCGTGCGGGTGGAAGGGGATCATCCAAACGGAGTACGCATGACGTTAACCGGTCAAGTGTTTACGATCATGGGCGGCATTGCGACGGAGGAGCAAGTCGGAAAAATCACGGCTGCGGTTGATCGGTACCTCAAGGATGAGCAAATCGGTTACCGCCTGAACTCACGGTTTGGCGAGATCCAACAAAACCTGGGGCGGGCGTTCGGATTTGCCTTCGGCCATAAAGAAAACGGGGCGATGTTCAGTCACATGACCGTGATGTACGCCAACGCGCTGTATAAACGCGGATTTGTTCAGGCCGGCAAGCAGGTGCTGGATTCCGTCTACCGCTTGTCCGCCGATTTCGAACGGAGCCGGATGTATCCAGGGGTTCCGGAATATATTAACGAACGGGGCCGCGGCATGTATACTTATTTAACGGGATCGGCTAGCTGGCTGCTGTTGACTTTGTTGACAGAAGTATACGGGGTGAAAGGCGATTACGGTGATCTGCGTCTGGAGCCGAAGTTGACTTTGGAGCAATTCGATGCGGAAGGAGAAGCTTCCGTGATCACCAGTTTCGCCGGGCGGAAGCTGCAGATCGTTTACCGAAACCTGCAGCATACCGAATATGGACAGTATCGAATCGGAGAAGTTGCCTTAAACGACAAGGCGCTGGATTGCCCCTCTCATCGTGAGGTCTGCCTCATTCCGCGTCAGGCGATCGAGACACTGCCGGAAGGAGTCGTTCACCGCATAGAAATTACGCTGAAAGCGTAACGGATAGGAAGGAATTGTCGATGGCTTATCATTTACAAAACGACCGATTGAGCGTGAAAATTGCCGAACTCGGCGAAGCGTACCGCGGGACCCGGTTCGACGGGTCCGGAATTATTACCGGTATCGAGCTGAACGGACGGCACCAGTTCTGCGTGCCGGAAAGCCTGACGCCGGGTACAGGTACAGGCGGGATCGGGTTGTGCAGCGAATTTGGCATTAAAGAAGCAATCGGGTATGAGGATGCCCGTGTAGGCGAGCTTTTTCCCAAGCTGGGCGTGGGTTTGCTGACCCGACCGGACGAAGCGGAATACCGGTTCTACCGGGAATATGCCTGTAGACAGTTTGAGACGGAAATAGAGCAAAAGAGTGCGCAGCAGATCTGCTTTACGACCCAACCGGCAGAATGCCGGGGATATGCCGTGCGCATGCTCAAGAATATTGAAATTTCGGGTAACCAGTTGTTTGTCACCTATACAGTGGAGAACACTGGAAACCGAGCGATTTTGACTGACGAATACAGTCATAACTTTTTAGGTATCGATGGATATGCGGTTGGGCCGGATTACGTGCTGAAGCTGCCGTTTGTTCCGGAAATTTGGAGCGACGAACCAGAGACGCTAGAGGGCATAGAGTTTAAAGGGGATCACGTAACCTGGGAGCGGCGTCCGGAGAAGGATTTTTATTTCCGGATGGACCATTTTGACGGACGTGCGGTTCCGTGGTTGTGGGAATTGACGCACCATCCCAGTGGCCTGATAGTACGCGAGTTGAGCAAGCTTCCGTTAAGCTCGGCTGCCGTTTGGGGACACGGACATGTCATTTCCCCGGAAATGTTCTTCGCGGTTCATGTGGCGCCGGGAGAACGACAAAGCTGGACACGGATCTATGAATTTAGCATTGAATAAACCCATTACTCCTTTCCCTTAATGAAGCGTTAATGTGTCAATTCTGCAAAATAGTGAATTTTTGCGAAATAACGGCTTGCTGGGAGATCGAATAGTTGCTATGATAATCGTTAATTATATTCGAAACCAGACATGGATTGTAAAGGGAAGGGATGGGGAGAAATGAGTAACAGAGCTTATAACTTTAACGCGGGCCCAGCCGCGTTGCCGCTGGAGGTCCTGGAACGGGCGCAGGCGGAGTTTGTTGATTTTCACGGGACAGGCATGTCGATTATGGAGATGTCTCATCGGGGCGCCGTTTATGAAGCGGTCCATAATGAAGCGGCCAGCCGGCTGCTGAAGCTGTTCGGCACTCCATCCGGTTATCAGGTGTTGTTCCTGCAGGGCGGGGCTTCCACTCAATTTGCCATGCTGCCGATGAACCTGCTTACGGAAGGCAAGACGGCTGGATACGTGAAATCGGGCAGTTGGGCTACGAAAGCGTTAAAAGAAGCTAAACTCATCGGTGAAACATTCGTAGCGGCCTCCTCGGAAGAAGACAAGTACATGTCGCTCCCGGACGTCAGCAGCCTACGTCTGCCGGATAACACCGCTTATCTGCATGTAACCTCGAATGAAACGATAGAAGGCACGCAGTTCCGCGATTTCCCGGACACCGGCAGCATTCCGCTGATCGCGGATATGTCCAGCGATATTTTGTGCCGTCCGTTTGATTTGACCCAGTTCGGAATGGTTTATGCCGGCGCACAGAAGAATCTGGGACCATCGGGGGTAACCGTGGTGATCGCCCGCGAGGAGCTGCTGCGCGAGTCGCCGAAACATCTGCCGACGATGTTCCGGTACGATACGCATGCCGAGAACAACTCGCTGTACAATACTCCGCCATCCTTCTCGATTTATATGGTGAATGAAGTGCTGAAATGGATCGAAGAGCAAGGGGCGCTTGAAGGCATCGAGAAGAAGAACCAAGATAAAGCTGATGTGCTGTATCAAGCGATTGATGGAAGCGGCGGATTCTACCGGGGTTGCGTACGTCCAGAAAGCCGTTCGACGATGAACGTCACTTTCCGTCTCGCGAGCGAGGAGCTGGAGAAACTGTTCGTGAAGGAATCCGAGAAGGAAGGCTTCGTTGGGCTCAAAGGCCATCGCAGCGTTGGCGGCCTGCGCGCATCGATTTACAACGCGGTACCGAAGGCGAATATTCAAGCGCTTGTCGATTTCATGAATCAATTTCAAAAAACGCACGGATAAAGTGTATAGCAGGGCTTCCCTCGGAACGCTCCGTTACGCCGCAACCTCCAAACCCGCCTGTTGCTAGGTGAGGGTTGGAGGTTTTTTGCGGACAAAATTTGCTATAATGGAACAAGTACGGTCTCTGATGGGCCGATTTTATTATTTAGGACGAGGAGTTCGATCATCATGGCCTTACATATTGTGCTGGTGGAGCCGGAAATTCCGGCCAATACGGGAAATATCGCCAGAACCTGCGCAGCGACGGGCATCCATCTGCACCTGGTGCGTCCGCTTGGTTTTCGGACAGACGACGCTACGATGAAGCGGGCTGGTTTGGATTATTGGTATGCGGTGCATATCGAATACCACGATTCATTTCAGGAAGTAGAGGAGAAGTATGCGGGTAGCCGGTTCTTCTTTGCTACAACAAAGGCGGACAAGCGTTATACGGATTTTCAGTTCCAGGACGGAGATTTCTTCGTGTTTGGTAAAGAAACCAAAGGCTTGGCACCTGAAATTTTGGCCGCCCATCCCGAAACGGTCATGCGCATGCCGATGACCGACAAGGTCCGATCGCTCAATTTGTCGAACTCTGCGGCTATCATTGTGTACGAGGCACTGCGGCAGCTTGATTTTCCGGGGATGCAGTAAGTTTTAGTGACGAAAGAGAGAGGACCTTGGACGTGTGCGAGGTGCGGATCGGGGAATATTGCTTTATGGCGCCAAGGGTACACATTTATACCGCAACCCATCCGCTGGATCCGGCTGAACGCAACTCCGGGGCCGAATATGGCAAACCGGTGAACATCGGTAACAACGTATGGATTGGCGGTCGGGCTGTGATCGTTCCCGGGGTAACCATCGGTGATAACGCGGTAATTTCCGCGGGTGCGGTCGTGACGAAAGATGTGCCCAATGGAGCCGTTGTTGGGGGCAATCCTGCGAAAATAATTAAAAACGTGGAAATGTAGCAGGAATCCTGAAAAAAATAGCGAAATATAATAGATTAGGTATTTGGTTCTATTTTTACATAACTATTTTTCAGGAGAGGTGTACAATTTTATGAAACCTGCTGGTGTGGTCCGTAAAGTGGATCAACTCGGGAGAATCGTGTTACCCAAGTCGCTTCGCAAGAGATATCAAATGAACGAGGGAGATCCCGTCGAGATTTTGGTGCAAGGCGATCACATCATTTTGGAGCGTTACCGGCCGAAATGTGTTTTCTGCGGATCGATGGAAGGCGTGAGCGATTTCAAAGAGCGTTCCATTTGCAATCAATGCCTGGTCGAAATGAGCCAACTGTCCTAGATCCATTTCAGGACGTTTGATACGTTTAGCAGCACCAGAGCACAACAATAAATAGGCTTCCCTCGCGGGAAGCTTATTTATTTTGTCGGATTGCGTCGATTTCTGTCTGACGCATGCGCTAAGCGCAGGGGAGGATGATGGTTAGTCGGCCGATGCGTCGCAGAATGATTCTAGTGGAAGATGCCACCGACTGTGGCAGAACGTCTTTGTTGAGGGCCTCGAGGTTGAAGAATGCAGCAGAGCCGCAGTCAGCGCTAACGGACCGTAGCGACCTTATTTGCCGATTTCCCGGTTATTTCCCGCTGTAACGGACTCCAGAGACCTTATCGGCACCTTCGAGCGGCGTTTGAGCCCTTTTTGTGCGAAATAAGGTCTCCTGGGTCCGTTCGAGTTTGGCGGATCCCAGAATGCGTGTAATAGCATCTCTGGTGTCCGTTAGCTTAGGGACGGAGTAGCGGAGCGTAGCTAGGGGCTACGAGAGCAACGGAAGGCCCGGCTGAATCCTAAGATTCGACGCCGAGCCTTCTACATTGAACTACTTCGTGATGGGAAGCCGCCTTTTTGACTAACCTATTAAAGGCCTTTGGTTTTATCTTCGTTATAGGCTGCAGTCAAAATCCCGCACAAAAACATAGCCAAAACGATAGTAATAATCCAGAACGTTAAAGAGAATGACAAAGCCGAACACCTCCACGTTGTACTCCTTATCCTATTATACCCGGCGATGGCCCAAAAATAAATCCAAAATGTGAAATATTTCATAGACAAATCGATCGCGTGGAGGCGCAATGCTTATTTGAAAAACAAGAAATGAGTGGGCACTGGGCGAAGTGCGCCATCAGATGGTTTATTGATCACTCGGCCATTGACGACCAGGGTAGAAGAGCCACCCCCGTCCAAATTATAGGCATCCTGTACCCCCATCTTCCACAGCTTGTTCTGCAATTCTTCCAGTGTAGCACCGGAACGTCCCTTTTCGTTATCGCCGTCGACAACTAGCACAAGCAACTGATCATCCTTGTAATTCCCGATCACCGTACGCGGTGCGCGCAGCGGGGACGTCTTCCATTTTTGGGGGATCGGGAGTTTCACACCGTTCTGCAGCAGGATCGGCACGAAGGAGGCGCCGAACTTGGGCTGCAGCTTGTCGAGGCTCGCCTTGCTCTGAAACTTGCCGCCGACCAGTTGGCCCGACCGATTCATTCCAACAAAAAACAAATCCTTATATGTCGGCTCGAAGCCGTTAACGTACTGACCGTTCATGATCGTGGTGCTCAAAGGGTAGCGTTCCCCGCGGGAATCTGCAAATCCACCGGCATTAATACCAGCGACCGCGCCATGTCGCTGCACGGCTTGCTTCGTCGTCTCCGCCCCACCCACACGGTCCTTCCCTAACGTCATTTTCATGGCGTCCGGCGACTTGAGTCGGATCTTCATCGCATACCCTCGATAAGTGCCAGGGTTAACCTTGTACAATTCGATGCGAATCATGTCACTTTGAATGGTCTCAAAGGGGGAACCTAACTTGGACGTAATACGTCGGTTATAAATGGATTCAGGACGAGTTGCCGTCGTTTTTGCCGTTTTGACGATGGTGCTCATCGTTTGGGTTGTTTTCTGGTAAAGTTCGGCCGTTTGGCGGATGGAGGAGATCGTCGTTTTGGCATCTTTCTCCGCCTTGGTTAATCCTTCCAAAATCGAAGCCGTGGTTTGGAAAACTTCAGCGTCATGCGTGATGGGATGGGGAGCTCGGTTCCATTCGATGGCGGCTCCGCTGATGAAGAGTGCAATCAGCATTCCGATCAACGGGCCGGTAGTCAGCAGAAAAAAACGGTTGATTTGTTTGACCGGCGTAATCATTTGAGCAGGTCCATTTTTTTCTGAAGCGCGGCTAGCTGCTGCTTGACCTCGCTCAATTGCGAATACAATTTGTTGCTGTTATCCGTTTTTTCGCTGCTGTTGTCTTTCGTGAATTCAAGCAATTCGTTGAACGCTTCCACCTTGCTTTGCAAATCCTTCACCTCGCCGGACAAAGCCGTTAGCTGAGCTGTATAATCCGCCTTCATTTGTTCGGCTTCACTTTGCCATTTGATGTCCAACTGGTCGATCATCGATTGCTTCAAATGATTGCTATACATGTAGGCCGCGGTAACCCCGGCGCCGATCAATAGGACCCAAATCAACAAGATCATGGCTACGGAAGGCCGCCGTGACTTCCTGCTGCGACTCGTTTCGGTGACGGTTGCAGGTTCCGTAGAGTAAGACATGGTAAATCACCTCATAAGTAATATTAAAAGTTGTCATGATGCAGTTTTCATTCTATCATGACGACACTAGGTTCGCAAAAATGATAGATTTGCCAATGATTCGTCAAAATCAGGCATGACGCGCAGTTAGGTCCCCATTGTCTGGGAAATTTGTCCTGAGGTACAATCGCTTATACAAGATGAAAGCGGGGTGTGCTTGTGGATACGGGTCTGGATATGTTGAAGCGCCGACTGCCGCCGGCTTTCGCCCGGGAAATCGAAGATCGGTTGCGGGAAGGGAACCTGATTTCGCTGGCTGGGCCGCATGGGAACGGAGTCGGAGCACGCCTGGATCGGGAATATAGCGTGGACAACAATGGGCAAGAGGGGGAGCCGGCGGAGCGCAGGGGGATTCGCACTCTGCTGGATTGGTTGGCTTCGGCATACGAAGAAGCCGAAGGCATTAGCAAGGAACCGCAGCAATGGATACTGGCCGAAAGCGCCGATGGGGCGCTTGACCTGCTGCTGCGGGCGTTGGTTCCCGGCGGCGGCACGGTGCTCGTTGAGACGCCGGCTGCACCGGAGGCGCTGGAGCTGATGCGCCGCCGCGGCATCCGGGCGGTCCCGGTGGACTGCGACCGGGATGGCATGCTGCCGGACGACCTGCGGCGGAAATGCGAGGCGGCCGGGGGGCGCCCGGCTATGGCGTATGTAACGCCGCATTACTCGAACCCGTCCGGCCGGGTGTGGAGCCGGCAGCGCAAGCTGGCACTGCTGGAGCTCAGCGAGCGGCTGGGCCTGCCGATCGTTATGGATGATACGGCGAGCTTGGTGCCGTTCGCCGAAGTGGGAGATCTGGTAACCGATAGGGAAGAGAAGGGAAGCAAGGATTTACTGGAGCAGACGGCGGGGACAGAGTGTGAAGGTACGGCTAAGGAGATGGCGGGAACAGAAGTAGAGGACCTATCCAAGGATCTGAAAGAAAACGGGGGACAAGGGGACACGACGTCGCTGGATGTGCTGCGCCAGCAAGCGGGCCTATGGGGAGCCGAGATCGTCAGCCTCGGCTCTCTGGAACGGACGCTGACGCCGCAGCTGCCGCTGGCCTGGCTGCGCGGCGATGCGAAAACGATGGAACGGCTGCGCCGCGTTCCATCGCCGGGCAGCTCCAGCGCCGCGGGGGCGGCCGTGGCCGAGCGAGCCGGGCGGCTCCACGCCTGGCTCGCCCAGCCGCCGGGGCGCGGGAGCGCCGCCGTCGCCGAGGCTGCGGCGGCGTATGCCGCGCGGCGCGCGCTCGCGCTGGAGCTGCTGCAGGCGCCCGCTTGGCGCGGCGCCTGCGTAGAAGACCCCGGCGGCGGGCTGTACCTCTGGCTGCGCCTGCCCGCCGGGGTCTCCAGCGAAGCGCTGCTGCGCGCTTCGCTGCTGGAAGACACAGCGTTCCTGCCGGGGACGCTGTGCTATGCCAAAGAGCCGGATGATCACTTCATCCGGCTCACCGTCGCCGCGCACGAACCGGCGCGGCTTCGCGAGGGGCTGGCGCGTCTCACCGCCGCCCTCGCCGAGTTCACGGCGCGCTCCGCGGACGAATGAAGGCTGCCCGAATCGCAATAAGGGAGGTAGAACGATGGCGACGTTATGGGCAATAGGGAAATTCGTTCTGTTTATGGCAGGCCTGGGTCTGGCCGTCTATGTGTATCTGTTATTCATGAGAGGTCTGAATCAAATCCCGGAACCTAAAGATCAACGGGATAAAGATCAGAGCTGAGCGGGCCAAGGATTAATTCCATGGCTCTAGGATAGACCAGCGCACCGCCCTCATCCCGCCAGTTCCTAGAGGCGCTCCCCTTCCCGCTCCGCGGTCGCTGCTACCCTCCGCCACCCGTCAACGACGTGGGCGTACTGACGCAGCCCCTCTGCGCCGGCCGGCGTTAGCGCGTAGCGCCCGCGGACGACGCGGCGGAACCAGCCGTAGTAATCGCGCTGCAGGATCGCGGCGGCCGTGCCGACGCCGCTGCGGTCACGCGCGTCCTTCGGCGACATCTCGCCGCCGCCCTCCTCGATGGCGAGCGCGATGCGCAGCGCCCGTTCGCGGTAGGCCGTCACCAGCTTGGTGCCGGTGCTGCCGCCAACGTTGTAGTCGCCGCTTCGTTCGTGGAACTCATGCAGCAGCTTCTCCGCCCGGCGTTTGACCACTTTCGGCCCCGGCGTGTACAAGGCCTCGTTCCCCGGCGCACACAGGATCTCCACGAAAGCGGGTTTTGTTTTATACCGAGTAACCGCGATCAGTCCCAGCCCCAGCCGGCGGCAAAGCAGCGTGATTTCGCTCCAACGCTGGTTGTGCGCCCCTTTTTTGGCGCGATTGCGTTCTACAGCCAAATACACCTCGGGGCTGAGGCGCTGGCGTTCCAAACCCTGCAACAGCAGGGGAAGATTAAACGTCTTTTTCATTTCCACGATCAGCGGTTCATCGCTGCCCGGCCGAACGCCAACCAGGTCGCAATGCCGCACCTCGCTCTTGATCACATATCCGCGCTCCTCAAAAAAAGCCTTCAGCGGAGCGTACAATTCCGTCTCATGCTGTACCGCCATGACGATCCCCTTTTCCTTCCCATGATCATGTAAAAAGTATATCACAAACCTCAATTCATACTTTTTCCATCCGAATATTTTCGTCGGAAAAAAGGTCAACTTCTCCCATTCACGCGCATAGGTATGTAATACACTTTTTATCGTGGAAGCTCCATACACTGGTCAGGCAAGTTCTAAAGATCGGGGACGCGGGAGAACCCCCAAAGCGGGAGTACAGGAGGTACCTAACATGGACATTTTTGAGCGTTTAGCGGCTTACCGGGCGGAAAGCGACTCCTTGTCGTGGAGCGGCACATTTAAAGATTATGTCGAACTGTTGGCCAAAGACCCTTCGCCGGCGATGACCGCCCATGCCCGGGTTTATGAAATGATTAAGTCCTATGGCATAGAAGAGGATGATGGCAGGAAAAGGTATAAATTTTTTGAACAAGAAATCTTCGGGCTCGATCGGGCCGTCGAAAAGCTGGTCGAGGAGTACTTTCACTCCGCCGCCCGCCGGCTCGACGTGCGCAAGCGGATCTTGCTGCTGATGGGACCGGTGAGCGGGGGCAAATCGACGCTGGTTACGCTGCTGAAGCGCGGACTCGAGAAGTTTTCTCGGACCGATAAAGGGGCGGTGTACGCGATCGCGGGTTGCCCGATGCATGAGGACCCACTTCACCTGGTTCCGCATGAGCTCCGTCCGGACGTGGAACGAACGCTGGGTGTCCGGATCGAAGGCAATTTATGCCCGATTTGCCAAATGAGGCTGAAGACGGAATACGGCGGCGACATCGAGAACGTCAAGGTCGAGCGGGTGCTCTTGTCCGAAGACGACCGCATTGGGATCGGCACATTCAGCCCGTCGGATCCGAAGTCGCAGGATATCGCCGATTTAACCGGCAGCATCGATTTTTCCACGATCACGGAATACGGGTCGGAATCCGATCCAAGGGCGTACCGCTTTGACGGCGAGCTGAACAAAGCCAACCGTGGTCTGATGGAGTTCCAGGAAATGTTGAAATGCGATGAGAAGTTTCTGTGGAACCTGCTGTCTCTGACGCAGGAGGGGAATTTCAAGGCGGGGCGGTTCGCGTTGATCTCGGCGGATGAGCTGATCATCGCGCATACCAACGAAGCGGAGTATAAATCTTTTATCGCGAATAAGAAAAACGAAGCGTTGCAGTCGCGGATGATCGTCATGCCGATTCCCTATAACCTCAAGGTGTCGCAAGAGGAGAAAATTTACGCCAAGCTGATCGGCCAAAGCGATATGAGTCACATCCATATTGCCCCGCATGCCCTGAGGGCGGCAGCGATCTTCTCCATCTTGACCCGGTTGAAGGAGACGAAGAAGCAAGGCGTCGATCTGGTGAAAAAAATGCGCCTCTACGACGGCGAAGAGGTCGAGGGCTACAAAGACGCCGATTTGAAGGAGCTGCAAAACGAGTACCTGGAGGAGGGCATGTCCGGCGTCGATCCGCGGTATGTCATCAACCGGATTTCCAGCGCGCTAATCAAGCAGGATTTGCATTGCATGGGCGCCTTGGATATTTTGCGGGCCATTAAGGACGGCCTGGACCAGCATGCTTCGATCACGAAGGAAGAACGCGAGCGCTACCTGAACTTTATCAGCATTGCCCGTAAGGAATATGATGAGCTCGCCAAAAAAGAAGTGCAAAAAGCGTTCGTTTACTCGTTCGAGGAATCGGCGCGCACCTTGTTCGAGAACTACCTCGACAATATCGAGGCGTTCTGCAACTGGACGAAAATCCGCGATCCGCTCACCGATGAGGAGATGGATCCCGACGAGCGGCTGATGCGCTCGATCGAAGAGCAAATCGGCATCTCGGAAAACGCCAAAAAGGCGTTCAGAGAGGAAATCCTGATCCGCATCTCCGCGTACTCGCGCAAAGGGCGGAAATTCGAATATAATCACCACGACCGGCTGCGGGAGGCGATCGAGAAGAAGCTGTTCGCCGATCTCAAGGACATCGTGAAGATCACGACCTCGACCAAAACGCCGGACGAAAACCAACTTAAACGCATCAACGAGGTCAGCAAGCGGCTGATCGACGAGCATGGCTACTGCCCGGTTTGCGCCAACGAGCTGCTGCGATATGTGGGCAGTTTGTTAAACCGGTAATAAGTTGAAAAGGTTAAGGTGGAGGGGGGAACCCTCCCCTTTTTTTGCGTTATTTACTATGCCCAGCGCGTCTCCAACCGACGTGTCGAGTTTAACTGGATTTTCTACCGTTAATTTGGAGCTGGGTTCACCGTTTCAGTAAATTAACTGGAAAAAGCACCTCTAATTTCGCGTAATTCCCGCTAAACCCGTGAAACCGCCGGAATTAACGTCACTTTTTACAGTTAATCGTCCGTCAAACGTTGAACTACCTAAATTAACAGTAGGTTTTACAGTTAATTCTCCGGCATTGGGGAGGAATGGATCCCTTGCCCATATTCCAAATTCTGAATTTTGAATTCACTATCGTCCCGCCTCACCGCCCTCTAGGTATCCGCATACGATAACTTGAACTTGAAACCTTGGAGGCGAATAACGAATGAGTGTTCAACCATGGGGGCACCCTCAACAACGCATCGTTTACCAGGCGGACCCGCAATCCACTCAGCATTTACGGTCGATCCGAGACCGGGTGCAAGGCATCTGCCGGCAGCATGTCAATCAAAGAGTCCGTATTGAGACGATGGACGGTCATGTGCATGTCGGCCGGATCGTCAGCTGCCAAGGCGGGATGTTGCAATTGGCCGTTCCACGGCACGGGGGCCAGCGGGCCTTTGGCGCACCTTTTTGGGGCCCTAGTCCAAGCGACGAGTTGATTTTGACGCTGGTGCTTTACGAGCTGCTGGTCATCGCCTTGCTGTCCTGACGGGTTCCGCATGCAGAACAAGAGCCGCCTGATCGATAGGATCGAGGCGGCTCTACTTTTGTATTGAAACATCCAACTCATCGGCAACGTTATTATAAGAAACAAATGCGGGAGGATTCCATGGAAAAGGGTAACAAACTCATGTTAACCGTAGTTGCACTTGCGATAGTAGCGTGTACCTTCTGGGCGGGTTATTCGGTTGGCTTACGGCAGAACGAGCCTGTGGATCCATCTGACATCCAGCAAGCCATTCATTCCAAATGGGTCATCGCAGGCACCCCACCCTCGCCCACCGTTACCGTACAAGGAACCGCCATCGAGGTTGCCCGGGCCAGTTACTCTTGGTGCTCGCCAGTCCTTAGCAGCGAAGGCAGCTGCGTCAGCGTGGATGCCAGCCTCCCCGAACTAAAGGCAGCCGTTGTTCCGGGAGGCGCTCCGATCGATACCGAGGCTCCAGAGGGCATCAAGGAATTCACGCTAACGGGGACGGACCCGGAAGGCGGAGCCCTCAATGACCCTTATAAGGTTCCTCAAGTGACAGGTACCTACCTGTACCGCATCCATTGCGAATGGTTCCTGGATCAAGGTCAAAGTGATTTCTATTTCAGCTTGAAGGTGATCTAACTCAAATCATCTTCCTCACATGCTTCTGCCCGTCATAGGAGAACATCGCGCGCTTCTCTTCCACCACCGTCTCCAGGTGTACGGGGCGGCCCCACAGCTTGTAAACGTGGGGGAGCGTGTGCTCCAGGTATTTCAGGTCCAGCTCAAGCCCCTCATACTGATGCTTCAGCAGCAGCTCGCCGGAGCGCAGGTAGTCGCCGTCCTGGACGACGATGTACGGGGAGCCGCCGTTCACGCGGGAGGCGACCAGCTGGTCGCGGATATGCTCCCAGGTTTTGTCGGTGATTTTCCACTCCGGGCCTTGCTTCTCGAAAATGTACAAATCTAGGTCGCGGACGAGTTCTTTGGTCAAATAGCTGCGGAGGAACGAAGTGTCGGAGTCGAGCTCGCGCACTTCGAAAATTTTCTCCCGGCCTTGCCCGGGCTCGCGGCCAAAGCGGTGGCGTTCTTCTTCGGTCGGGTGATCCCAGCGGCGTTCGATGTCCTCAAAGATCTTGAGCCCGAGGTAATACGGGTTCAGGCTTTGCCGCGACGGCTGGACGACCGAGGAGTTCAGCTTGGCGAATTCGACCGTTTCGTCGCTGGTGAGGTCGAGTTCGCGGATAATGCGCTGATGCCAGTAGGAAGCCCAGCCCTCGTTCATGATCTTCGTTTCCATCTGCGGCCAGAAATACAACATTTCTTCGCGCAGCATGCTCATGATATCCCGCTGCCAATCCTCCAGCGCTTCCGAGTATTCCTGTATAAACCAAACGAGATCTTTCTCCGGCTCGGGCGGAAAATGGACGGCTTTTTCTTTGGCTTCCGCCGAGCGTCCGCTCGGATTCTCGTCCAGCGACCACAGATCGTCGTAGGCGCCCTCCTTCACCTGCCCATACCGTCCGTCCTTGGCCCGGCGAAGCTTCTCCTCCATTTGTCGGCGTTTGTCGTACCGCATTGGCTTGATCAACTGCGGGTCTACATGCTCCTGGACCGCGAGCACGGCGTCGATAAAGCTTTCCACGGTACTCGCGCCATAAGCCAATTCATATCGGCTGATTCGCTCGGCGGTCGCAGACATGCTCTCCACCATATCCCGGTTGGTCGCGGAGAATCGCATGTTGTTTTTGAAGAAATCGCAATGTGCCAGCACGTGGGCAACGATCAGTTTGTTCTGGATCAGCGAATTACCTTCCAACAAAAAGGCGTAACACGGGTTCGAGTTGATGACGAGCTCGTAGATTTTGCTTAATCCAAAATCGTATTGCATCTTCATCTTGTTAAATGTTTTGCCGAAGCCCCAGTGCGAGAAGCGGGTTGGCATGCCGTAGGCGCCAAACGTATAGATGATATCGGCGGGGCAAATTTCGTACCGCATCGGATAATAATCAAGCCCGAAGGAGTCGGCGATTTCCATGATTTCCGCGATGGCGTATTCGAGCTGTTCCATTTCGCTGCTCAACTGGCCGCACCCCCTTCGCGCTTGTGGAAAAACCGCTTTAACGCGTTATAAACCTCGCCTTTTTCCTTAATGACGTAATACATGAATTTCTCCTGCTTGATCGTCCGGTAAGCGGACATCAAGGTGCTGCCGCGGTTGTATTGGTTGACCTCCCCGTACCCAAACAGGTTGCTGCGCTTCATCAGCTCACCGATCAGCTTGACGCAGCGCTCGTTGTCGGACGTCAGGTTATCGCCGTCGGAGAAGTGGAACGGATAGATATTGTAGCTGGACGGCGAATAACGGGAATCGATGATCTCCAGCGCTTTTTGATAAACCGAAGAGCAGATGGTACCGCCGCTTTCCCCCCGGGTGAAAAACTCCTCTTCGCTGACCTCCTTCGCTTCGGTATGATGCGCCAGAAAGACGATCTCCACCTTCTCGTACTGACGCCGCAAAAACCGGGTCATCCAGAAGAAGAAGCTGCGTGCGCAGTATTTCTCGAATGCGCCCATCGAACCCGACGTATCCATCATCGCCAGAATGACCGCGTTGGAGCGGGGAACAATGATCTCCTCCCACGTTTTGTAGCGGAGATCATCCGGCGAAATGCCGTGGATGCCAGGGGTGCCGGCAGTTGCGTTCCGGCGCAAGTTCTCCAGAATGGTACGTTTCTTATCGATGTTGGACATCAGGCCTTTTTTGCGGATATCGTTAAAACGAATCGATTCGGTTTCCATTTCTTCTTTGTCTTTCTCCTGGATGTAGGGCAGTTCCATCTCCTCGAACAGCATATCCTCCAACTCTTCGATGCTGATCTCGGCCTCCACGTAATCATAGCCAGGTTGATCGCCGGCTTTGCCGCCTTTCCCGCCTTTTCCGTTGTCTTTGGGACTGTCCTGGCCAAGCACATCCCCTACTTCGCTGCTTCCGTCACCTTGGCCGACATGCTTATGTTTTTGGTAGTTATGGATAAAGCGGTACTCTTCCAAATTGCGGAGGGGAACCTTAATGATCTGCTTGCCGTCCGACATAATGATATTTTCTTCGGTGACGAGGTCAGGCAGATTCTGCTTGATGACCTCCCGCACTTTCTCCTGGTGACGCTGTTGATCCTGATACCCTTTGCGATGCAGCGACCAATCCTCTTTGGAGACGACAAAGTTATATCGATCAGGCGTTGGCATAGATGAACACCTCCATATCGGGATTTCCCGGAACGCTATATTTGTGGATGTAAATAAAGTATATTCACGGGGAGGGGCGATATGTGAGGGAGCTTACGCCGGTTTGGAAACATTAAAGTTGGAAAAAAGCGGAGGCTCCCGTTAAGCCGAATCGAAGTTAGAAGGGTTTAAGAAGCCGGGATATGTGCTTCGGCCGCTGACCGAACGGATTCATGGGAGGAACGTTACTTTGAATATGCATGCATGATATTGCCGGGAGCCTTGCGTTAAAGCGAGGCTTCGGGCTTTTTTCTGCCCAAAAAGTGGTATAAATCGGAATTTTAAAGCGAACCCTAGTAAAAATTAGCCATAAAAGGGGTGTGAAAACATGAGATCGGGACCCTCCTTAAGAAATGTGGACAGCCATGCATTGATTCATGAAGCGGTGTTGGAAGAGGCCAAGGAACTCACGGAGCTGCTCGCGCGCTGTTTGAGCCGAGGTGAAACGGATAAGGCGCTGGATATCGCCTGGATCGCCGTGGAGCATTGGGAATCGCGCACGCTTCAACACGCACAGAGCGAGGAAGAAGGGCTGTACGTCGAGGCGCTCGAACTGAAGCCGCAGCTGAAGGATGTCATCACCGCTTTAACCCGGGATCATCAACTGCTGCGGGAACTGGTGGCCGAAATTAGGGATTGCTTGGAGCGGGGAGAGGTCGGGGATCAAGTGGTCTACCGCTTTCAAGCGCTAATCCTGGTTGACCAGCTGCATAACCGGTATGAAGAAGACATGGTGGAAAAAGAAATGGAGGCGGTACGTCATGACGCATCTTCCGGCCCCGAAATTGACGGATTTGCTGCCGGATAAACCGCTCCGCGCGGCTGAGCCGCGGCTTTACTCCCGTTTGACGGACGAGCTCGCGCGCTTGGGTTTGCACCCTTATGACGTCAAGGCGGGAGCGCAGCTCCATGAACGGGGCGTTGCCGTTCGCGTGCGCTACGGCGAGCGGTTTGAACGTCTGGAAAGCGGCGTGATTCCTTGGGATTGGATCGAGCACGATGACGAACGAATCAGGGGATTCCTGCGGGAAGCCGCCGAACGAGTCAAACAGGCATTGATCGCGGATTACTATAAGAGGAGTTGACGGAAGTTGGAGGAAGCACGCGAGCTTGAATTAATCGTTAGACAGGACCGGGAAGATCTGCTTTCGGTGCTGCAGATGCGATTCGGAGTGCCGGAGGCCGATGTCGAGGCGAAGATCGCTTCCATCCATCAGCCGGACGAGCTGCAGCGCTTGATCCTGGCCGCCTGTAATGCCCCCGTCTGGAGCGTGTTCGCAGAAGAGCTGCGTGCCGGAGAGGGCGCGTTCAAGCTGACCGGTGAGCGGTTTAATCCGGTTTCGCAAACGGCATTTGATCAGAAGGGAGATAGTTAAGTGGGCGATAAGCAGAACAAGCTGTTCGAGTCTTTGAAATATTTGCGGCGCGGGGAGCGCATCAATGACGGCTGGACCGAGGAAAGCCCCCGCGGCCGGGATTGGGAGAGCTTGTATCGCGGCCGGTGGCAGCATGACAAGGTCGTTCGCTCCACACATGGTGTCAACTGTACGGGCTCCTGCAGCTGGAACGTGTTCGTGAAGGATGGCATCATTACGTGGGAGACGCAGAAGACCGATTACCCAACGACGGGCGCGGACTTTCCGGAATACGAACCGCGGGGTTGCCCGCGGGGGGCCAGCTTCTCCTGGTACACTTACAGCCCGCTGCGGGTGAAGTACCCGTACATCCGCGGGGATCTATACGAGATGTGGCGCGAGGAGATGGCGGCCGTTAAGGATCCGGTGATCGCCTGGAAGAATATCGTGGACGATCCGAAGAAACGCACCCGCTATGTTAAGGCGCGGGGCAAGGGTGGTTTCGTCCGCGCGGATTGGGATGTCGCCTGCCAAATGATCGCGGCTGCTACCATTCATACGATCCGCCAGTACGGGCCTGACCGCGTGGTTGGCTTCAGCCCGATTCCGGCAATGTCGATGGTCAGCTATGCGGCAGGAACTCGGTTCCTCTCGCTGATCGGCGGAACGATACTGAGCTTCTATGACTGGTACGCCGATCTCCCGCCGGCTTCCCCGCAGGTGTGGGGGGATCAGACGGATGTGCCGGAGAGCGGAGATTGGTACAATACGAAATACTTTATTATTTGGGGCACTAACATCCCGCAGACCCGTTCCCCTGACGCTCATTTTATGGTGGAGGCCCGCTACAACGGGACCAAGGTCGTCGGCGTGAGTCCGGATTATTCGGAATACGAGAAATTTGCCGATATCTGGCTGCCGGCTAGAGTAGGCACGGACGCCGCGCTGGCCATGGCCATGACGCATGTCATTCTGAAGGAATTTTACGTCGATCAAGAGACCCCTTATTTCAAGGAGTATGTGAAAAAATTTACCGACCTTCCCTTCCTCGTCCTCTTGAAAGAGGGGAACGGAAGCTTCCGCTCGGATCGGTTCCTGCGCGCGGCGGATCTCGGCGACGACCAGGAGCTGGCCGATTGGAAGACGGTGCTCTGGGACGCCGCTACAGGGAAACCGGAAGTGCCAAATGGCAGCCAAGGCTTCCGCTGGGATCAAGACAGCCGATGGAATCTGGATCTGGACAAGCCGGACGGCACACGCATCGATCCGCAGCTGAGTTTTCTTGAGGGCGCGGATGAGGTTGCTCTGGTCGATTTTCCTTATTTCGCGGAACAAGAAGGGCAAACCGTGCAGCGAGGCGTGCCGGTCAAGCACCTGCAAACCCCGTCAGGCGAGACCCTGAAGGTGGCGACCGTATACGACCTAATGATGGCTCATGTCGGCGTTCCTCGGGGGCTGCCCGGCGACTATCCAACCGACTACGATGATAAGAAGCCGTATACGCCGGCCTGGCAAGAAGCGATTACCGGGGTGAAGAAATCGCATTGTATTCAGGTCGCGCGTGAGTTCGCCGACAATGCCGCCAAGACGGGGGGCCGTTCGATGATCGCGATGGGCGGGGGGACCAACCATTGGTACCATAGCGACCAAATCTACCGTGCCATCTTGAACCTGGTGTTATTAACCGGCGCGCAGGGGGTAAACGGCGGCGGCTGGGCTCACTATGTCGGCCAGGAAAAGGTGCGGCCGCTGGAAGGCTGGCAGCAAATTGCCTTTGCCGGCGACTGGATTCGCCCGCCACGGCTGCAAAACGGCACGTCGTTTTTTTATTTCGCCACAGAGCAGTTCCGGTACGAAGCTCCGGTAAACGAAGAGCAGGTTACGCCATGGGGAGGCCGCTATAGCAAACAGCACCCGGCCGACGTCAATGCGATGGCCGCAAGGCTCGGCTGGCTGCCGTCGTTCCCGCAGTTCAGCCAGAACTCGCTGGAAGTGGCGAAGCAGTTGCGCGAGAAGGGCCTGACGGATGACCGGGAAGCCGTCCAGGAGGTTGCTCGAATGGTCAAGGACGGCGAGCTGGACTTTGCGATCGAGCATCCGAACGATCCGCGTAACTTCCCGCACGTGTTCTTTAACTGGCGTTCCAATCTGCTGGGCGACAGCGGCAAGGGACATGAGTATTTCGCCAAGCATCTGATCGGTACCGACAACCAGGTCTTAACCGACCCATCCCAGTCCTGGCGACCGAAGGACGTGCACACCGACGATATGCCGCCGGAGGGCAAGACCGATCTCTTCGTCAGCTTGGACTTCCGTATGACGAGCTCCGGACTGTTCTCGGACATCGTGTTGCCTGCGGCGACCTGGTACGAGAAGCATGATCTGAGCAGCACGGACATGCATCCGTTTATCCACCCGTTTAACCCGGCGATCTCTCCTCCATGGCAGAGTAAAAGCGATTGGGATGCTTTCCGTGAAATCGCCAAGACGTTCTCGGAGTTGGCCGAGAAGCATCTTCCCGCTTGTGAGGACGTCATGATGACGCCGCTCGGGCATGACAGCCCGGATGAAGTAGCTCAGGTGCACGGGAAGATCAAGGATTGGCGGAAAGGAGAAATTGAAGCGATTCCCGGCAAGAGCATGCCGCATTTCCTCATCGTCAAGCGCGACTACCCGAATGTCTATGGGAAGATGATCACGTTGGGTCCGAACATCGAGAAGGGGTATAGTTCCAAAGCGGTCAAGATCCCGGGTGAACGGGTGTATAAGCAGCTGAAGGAACGGTTGGGGATCTCCAAACGGGAGGGCATTGGCAAAGGCCAGCCGGATTTGTACGATGATCGCCAAGCGATCGAAGCCATCCTGTTGATGTCGGGGGCGACGAACGGAGAACGTGCTGTCGAAGGTTGGCGCGACATGGAGAAGAAGACGGGGAAGCAGCTTGCGGACATCGCCAAACCAAGGGAAGAGGAAGCTTTTACCTTGTTCGATATCACGGCCCAGCCGCGCCAAGCCATTTCTGCACCCGTTTGGAGCGGGCTGGAGAAGGACAACCGCCGGTATTCCCCGTTTACGTTGAACACTGAATACAACATTCCGTGGCGGACGTTAACCGGTCGGCAAAGTTTCTATCTCGATCATGAAATGATTCTTGATTTCGGGGAGGCACTGCCGTTGTATTTGCCGCCGCTGGAGCATGTTCCTTTCCTGAAAGGGGAACGGGAGGTGCCGGGGAACGGGAAATCGTTGACGATCCGTTATTTGACCCCCCACCAGAAGTGGGGCATCCATACGATGTTTACTGATACGAACCAGATGTCAACATTGTTCCGCGGCTGGCAGGTCGTATGGCTAAACGAGAAGGATGGAGCCTCGATCGGCATAAAGGACAACGACTGGATCGAGGTATATAACCGGAACGGGGTCGTGGCGGCGCGGGCGGTGCTGACGTACCGGATTCCCGAGGGAATCGCTTATATGTACCACGCCCAAGACCGTACGCTTGGCGTGCCCGGCACCTCAATCACCAAGCAGCGGGGCGGCACGCACAACAGCGTGACCCGTATTACGCTCAAGCCGACGCATATGATCGGCGGCTACGCGCAGCTCAGTTACGGCTTCAATTATTACGGGCCGACAGGAAATCAACGGGATACGATGACGATCATCCGTCCGCTGAAGGAGGTAAATTGGCTTGAGGATTAAAACACAGGTCGCGATGGTGATGAACCTCGACAAGTGCATCGGCTGCCATACCTGCTCGGTCACCTGTAAGAACACCTGGACCAACCGCCCCGGCACGGAGTATATGTGGTACAACAACGTGGAGACCCGGCCGGGACCGGGATATCCGAAGGAATGGGAAGATTCGCACAAATACAAGGGCGGCTGGGTACTGCGCGGCGGCAAGCTGTCGCTGCGGGCCGGTGGGCCGATCGCGAAGCTGGCGAATATTTTTTACAATCCGGATATGGCCGATCTGGACAGCTTCTACGAGCCTTGGACGTACGATTACGACAGCCTGCTCCATAGCCCGAAACGCAAGAACTTGCCGGTCGGACGGCCGGTATCCATGATTACGGGCGAATACATGGACAAGCCGACATGGGGCCCCAACTGGGACGATGATCTGGCCGGGGGCAGCGAAATCGTCCCGATGGACCCTAACGTGAAGAAGCTGCAAGAGCACATCGCGTTAGAATACGAGAAGACGTTTATGATGTACCTCCCACGGATTTGCGAGCATTGTCTCAATCCGTCTTGCGTTGCCTCTTGTCCGTCCGGTGCTCTTTACAAGAGGGACGAGGACGGCATCGTGCTCGTCGACCAGGAAGCCTGCCGCGGCTGGCGGTTTTGCATGAACGGTTGCCCTTACCACAAGGTGTATTACAACTGGAACACGCATAAGGCGGAGAAGTGCAATTTCTGCTATCCGCGCACGGAGGCCGGACTCTCGACGATCTGCTCCGAGACGTGTGTCGGACGGATCCGTTACATCGGTGTTGTGATGTATGATGCGGACCGGGTCAAAGCCGCCGCAGCCGTGGAGGATCCGCAGGAGCTGTATGAAGCGCAGTTGGGCGTATTCCTCGATCCTAACGATCCCGAAGTCATTAAGGAAGCGAGAAGAACGGGAATCACGGATGCGTGGATCGATGCCGCTCAGCGTTCACCTATTTATAAAATGGCGATGAAATGGAAGGTCGCGCTCCCGCTTCATCCCGAATACCGGACGCTGCCTATGGTTTGGTACGTGCCGCCGCTCAGCCCGATCATGAACCACATCGAGGAAGATGAGCTGCAGACGGACATGTATATCCCGGCGGTAGATCAAATGCGGATTCCGGTGGAATATTTGGCTTCCTTGCTGACGGCGGGGGATACGAAGGTAATTCGGAAGGTTTTGTTGAAAATGACGGCCATGCGCGTGATGATGCGCGACCGCGCCGTCGGAGGGTTGGACGAGCTGAGACGCAGCCGATTGCTGGAGGAAGCGGGAACAACCGTGGAGGAAATCGAGGAGATGGCCCGTCTGTTTGCCGTCGCCAAGCATAACGAACGGTTTGTCATTCCGACCGCGCGGCGGGAAATGATCGGGGAAGCCGGATTACATTATCGCCAAGGCGCTTGCAGCCTGGAGGGAATTACACCGGAGGATGGCTTTATGTCGCAGTATTTTGCCAAGGGGGAATAGATCGATATGGTGGAAGCCATGGAAGCAAAACGCATCGGATTGGTCGTCGCCGCCAAATTGCTTGGATACCCTGACGACGTTTATCCAGAGATCCTGAGGGAGACGGCTGAGGCGGTATCAGAAGTGGAGGATCTTACGTTGAGGAGCCGATTGGAAACGGTAATTCGGCCTTTGCAGTCCCTCCCCCTCCGGGAGCTGCGAGAGCAGTACGTCTGGACCTTTGATTGGAAGGAAAAAACCGGGCTTTATCTCACCGCGCACGAGCTTGGAGACAGCCGCGAACGGGGGGCTGCATTGATTCTGTTGCAGCACATTATCGGCGATGCCGGATTTGTGGCGGCGGCTGGCGAACTGGCCGATTATATGCCGCTGCTGTACGAGCTGCTGGCGATGCGCCCGGATCATGTCCACGTACGGGCACTGGATCTGCGGCTGGCCGTGGCGACGAAGCGCGTTGCCGATCATCTCCCGGAGGACAGCCCTTACCGTGAGGTGTTCGCCTACCTGATGGAAGAGGTATTCGGCGAGCCCTCGGAAGAGGACATCCGCCGATTGGAAGCAAAGCGGGAGCAAGCCGACCTGGACGAACTTCCTTACCCGATCCTTTACGGAATGGATGGGACAGCCCGCACGGGGACGGATCCGACGCAATTCAAAATGTGCAACTGAATGAATGGAGGAAAACCGCAATGACCGGATTATTCTGGTGGGTAGTCTATCCCTACATCGCATTGACGGTGTTGATTCTCGGCTTGCTGTACCGGTTTGCCTTCCGGCAGGCGAGCTGGGCGGCTCCCTCGACGGAAATTTTCGAGAAAAAATGGCTGCGGGTCGGGTCGACGGCGTTTCATTACGGCATCGTCTTCGCTTTCGTTGGCCATGTGATGGGTGTGTTGATCCCGCGAAGCGTTTATCACGCCCTAGGCGTTCACGATGAAACGTATCATTTCTTCGCGATCGTCGGCGGCGGGCTGGCAGGCCTTATGGTGGTATTAGGGCTCGTCCTGCTATTGATTCGCAAAATCCTGAACCGGCGCGTTCGGGCCCATGCCGGCTTTGCCGATTACTTCGCCGTCGTCCTGCTGCTGATCGTCGCTGCCAACGGGACGTATATGACAATCGTTTACAATACGACCGTGGTGGCTTATGAATATCGTACGACGATCGGCCCTTGGTTCCGCAGCCTGCTTGCGTTCCATCCCGATTATCATCTGATGGATACGGTGCCGCTGTTGTTTCAGTTGCATGTGTTGACGGCCTTTCTGCTGTTCGCCTCGATCCCGTTCACGAAGCTGGTGCATATGTTCTCTCTGCCGGTACGCTATCCGGCACGCGCCCCGCAGCAGTACCGTTCGCGGGTGAGCTATAAGCGGCGATAAGGGTGTTGTTAGCCGTAAGCGCAAGTAAGGGAAGGCGAGGGGCGAATGTCCCTTGCCTTCCCTTTTCTCCTAGTGCGTTCGTTAGGCGAGCTTCTTCGTATATAAGATGCCGATCGTTTTGGCGCCGCAGTGGCTGGAAATGACGCAACCGGCATTAGATACCGCGACGAGTCGGGCGTTTGTTTTGGCCTCCAACGCTTCCTTCAGCATGATTGCGTCTTCGTCCGCCAAGGAATGGGTGACGAAGATAAGGTCGTTATCCATCTCGGGCAGGCGGCTAAGCGCGTTGTTTAGAAGCTGATCTAACGCTTTTTCGCGGCTTCCGCGGATCTTGTAAGCCGGGGTCATTTTTCCGTCCTCAACCTTAATGACGGGGCGTATTCTCAGCAGGCTGCCGACGATGTTTTGCATCCCGGAGCAGCGTCCGCCTTTATAGAGATAGTCCAGCGAATCGATAACAAATTCGGTCTCGACCTGCGAACGTACGGCGGTCAGCAAGCGAACGATTTCATCCACGCTCTTTCCCTCCGACGCGGCCCCGACGGCTTTCATGACCTGAAGACCGATGCCGGTCGATAAGTTCAGGGAATCAAACACGGTAACCGTACCTTCGGTAAACTCCTCTGCGGCGATCAGCGCGTTCTGGTAAGTCGAGGATAGTTCCGAAGACAAGCTGATATATAGGATTCTCTGGCCTTCCTGGGCAAAAGGCGTAAACGCCTGTATAAAGTCCGCAGGGGAAGGTGCTGCCGTCTTCGGCAGCTTGCCCGTTTCGTCGACTTTCCGGTACAGCTCAGGCACCGTCAAATCGACGCCATCCTTATAAGTCTGTTCTGAGAACGTGACGTACAGCGGCACGATGCCGATGTCGTACTGCGTAATCCAATCCGCAGGGAGATCGCAGGTACTGTCCGCAAAAATTTTGATGGAACCCATATGAATCCTCCTAAAAGTTCATTGGTTATCTATGGGACTTAGGAAGCCGGTTGTTTTCTTGTATACATGATTGCGACCGTGTGCGGTCCGCAGTGGCTCGATATGACGCAACCAGCTTCCGCAATGGCGACTTTGCGCGCACCGGTCTGTTCCCGCAGGATGACGGCCAGCCGCTGCGCTTCTTCCTCGGCAAGGGTATGAGCGACCAGGATTAAATCCTGATCCATTTTATCCTTATCGGCCAGGGCGTTGTCGAGCATTTGCTGCACGGCTTTCTCCTTGCGGCCCCGGACCTTGTAAGCCGGGATGATGTTTCCGTCCACAAGCTTCAGCACCGGCCGGATTTGCAGCAGACTGCCGATGAAATTTTGCATCCCGGAGCAGCGTCCGCCTTTATACAAATATTCCAGCGTATCGATAACGAATTGGGTCTCCACCTGAGGGCGCATCGCGGCGACTTGTCCGGCGATTTCCGCGGCTTCAAAGCCCTTCTCGGCAAGCTGCACGGCCTTCATAACGAGCAATCCAATACCGCTGCATAGGGTAAGGGAATCGACGACATGGATCCGGCCCTCGGGAAATTCCGCGGCAGCGATTTGCGCGTTCTGGTAAGTGGACGAGAGCTTGGAGGACAAGCTGATATACACGATGTCCCGTCCTTGATCGATATAAGGGCCAAAGGCATCCATAAAGTCTTTCGGGGACGGAGCCGTTGTCTTAGGCAGATTTCCCTCGGCCTCCACCCGGCGATAGATATCGGGCGGGGTAATGTCGATGCCGTCCCGGAACGTCTCATCACCGAATACGACGCAAAGCGGGACCAGTCCGATCTCATGCCGTTCGGCCCAACCGGCTGGAAGGTCCGAGGTACTATCCGCGAAAATTTTCACATTAGACATAAGCAGTCTCCTTGGTTAGTTGATACGAATTCTTAGTAGATGAAAAAAGCAACTTCTCACTATTCTAACAAAAAGAACGAGACTAGGAAAAGCCCCAAGTCCGCGTCACCGTACCCGCGAGGCTTGGGGCTTGAAACGGCGGCATCAAGCCGCCATTGTTACGGGGCGGTAAGGCTGCCCAAAACGAACAACATGATGAGCATCAACAAAGATAACGCTGAGAAAATCGTGCCTAAAATCGCAAACACTTTACGTCGGTTTTTGACCGCTAGGCCGATAATGCCCAAAATCAGTGCGATCAGGTCCAGCAAACCGGATACGAGAAACAGTAAAATGCCGAGCAAAGCGCCGGTTCGCTGCAGCAGGTCTTCAGCGATCACGTTTGCTGGCTGGTCCATGATCTCTAGTACCGTGGACGTAATCAGCGCTAGCGATACGATATAGCCGATTACGGCAAGTAAGCTGAGTACGAATGAAGCGATGCCTGGTCCGGAGAACTTCATCCGATAGGCGGGCTCAAAAGGCGCATTGTAAGAGGATACGGGTTCTTGCTCTGATTGGCGATAATCCATTTGAAAACTCCTTTAATACGGTAATGTAAACCTATTCAAGAACATCTTTAAATATCCTTCCGAAAATTGCAAGGACATTTTTGGGGAGGAGGGATTGCAGTGGAAAATAGACGAAGCTCTGCGGTATGATGGACATGAAAACGGTGGACATACTCAGAGAGGGGCGAAATGCGATCGTGCAGCGAAAATATGCGGGAATCGGTGCCATTGTCATGCTTCTAGCCGTGGCGTTTGGAGCGTTCGGCGCTCATATCCTGAAGGAACGGATCGGCGAGTCGGCCATAGGGACTTTCGAGACCGGGGTTCATTACCAGATGATCCATGGCATTGCGATGCTTGTGGCCGCTTTGTTTTCCGGAAAATGGGGAGAATCCCGGCGCCTGTTGTGGAGCGGAAGATTGTTTCTGATCGGTGTGATTCTATTTTCGGGCAGTTTATACGGGCTATCCACATTGGACTTCCGATGGCTTGGTCCGGTGACGCCGCTTGGCGGCGTAGCTTTTCTGGGAGGTTGGTTGCTGCTCGCACTTGAGGCCTGGAAGGGTACTTCTCGGGCGGGGGCTTAAAGACCCCGCCTGATTTGAGTGTCGAAATCAAAAGGGCTGGCGAATCCTGCTTGGCAGGAAACGTCAGCCCTTTGATATGATCCGGTGAACCGTTAAGTATCCAGAAAGTCGATGACTTCGCTCAGTTTTAGCGTATAGACCTGCTTCTCGTCGACGTGGTATACGTTTAGAGCGTAGGTTTCCGGAAGGAAATTCAGAATTCGGCAGGGAATGCTCGTCCGCTTCCCGTTTCGGTTGACATACAGCCGGACCAACTTGTTCCCGGTGATGTAGCCTTGAATCCAAGCCTGGAATTCCTCGCTGGCCGCGATATCCTTGAAGTTACCTGAAGCCGGGGCAGCCGGTTCGTTTTTCTTCTTCTCGGCCGCAGCCGGAGGCTGTGGCGTCTGTTTGGCGCTATTCTTGGTTGAGGCGACTCTGGCTTTATCAATACGGGACTGCTTGCGGGAAGCTAAGGTCGATTCAATGATTTGTCCCAACTCTATTCCGGAATTAATGCGGAAATCAATGATGTCTGAGCTGCCGTTTAGCAGCTTCAGCAGCGCTTGCAATGCCAACGGGTTCGTCGTGCCCTTGATCAGAATTTCGACGTTGAACAAGTAACCCAATTCTTCCTCATGATGTTGACCAGTGTGATTGTCCATAATTCCCCCAAATATTGCGTGTTATCCTTTTATGTTGAAAATACCCAAATAATCATAGCACCACTAATACAACAATCATAGTCCAAATTCATGAAAAAAACACTGAGCATTGCTGGAAACCGAAAGAAAGCGTTTGCCGCAGCAAACAGGCGGAACGTAAACTGGATGTCTCCCATCTTTCTGTTTCGCTTAACTTGAATTCGGGTAAGATAATGACATCTATTCTATATAGAAAGCAGGGGATGAGGATGGCCAATTCGGAAACGAAATCTACAGGAAAAACGAAGAAATCGAGCCTGGAGCAACTGTTGAACGAACAGGTCGCCAACTTGAATGTGCTTTATGTGAAATTGCACAACTATCATTGGTATGTGAAAGAGCGCGATTTTTTTCGACTGCATGCCAAATTTGAAGAATTATATAATGAAGTTTCTGAGCAAATGGATGCCGTCGCTGAACGGATGCTGACGCTAAAATGGAACCCGGCAGCAACGCTGAAGGAGTACTTGGAACTTGCCACCATCCAGGAGGCGGGCGGTAAGGAGGAGCCGCAGGCAATGGTGCAGCACGTGCTTGAGGATTTAGCGACCTTGACCGAGGCTTACAACGAAGGGATTGCGCTGGCTGACAAGGCCGAGGATCATGCCACCAGCGATCTGTTGACCGGCTACGTTGGCAGTCTTGAGAAGCAGATGTGGATGCTCCGGGCCTATTTGGGTTAACCCTGCTTTGTTACAAGTTCATACAAGTGAGGCATTTCCACAAGGGCTTGGCCGTAAGAAAGGGCCGGGTCCTTTTACTTTGGGTAACAATGGGAATTTCGACTTGTCTGTGACAAAGAGTATAGCATACGGGTTTATATCCGCTGGCATACGTTGCTTATGCCAATAAAGTAGGTTAGAATGGAAATGAGAATCAATGAGAATCACTTAGAATTATTCTAATGTGATAATTGTTATGATATAATGGCAACAACAAGGGCGGCGTCCCTGAGCAAATAACGTTAATATTTGTGGATGGAAGGAGCAGTTACATGGCAACGCATTTTGTAGTTGAGGGACTTAAGGCGACAATCGAGGAGAAGGAGATCCTGAAAGGGATCAATCTTGAGATAAAAGGCGGGGAAATCCACGCTATCATGGGACCTAACGGGACCGGGAAAAGTACGCTGGCATCTGCGCTAATGGGCCATCCGAAGTTTGAAGTGACGGACGGTAAAGTGACGCTGAACGGTGAAGACGTGTTGGAGATGGCCGTTGACGAGCGCGCACGCGCAGGTCTGTTCCTGGCGATGCAATATCCTAGTGAAATCGCAGGCGTGACGAACTCGGACTTCTTGCGCAGTGCAATTAATGCCCGCCGCGGCGAAGGGAACGAGATTTCCCTGATTAAATTCATTCGCCAAATGGAAGGCCAAATGAAAGTGCTGGAGATGAATCCAGAGTTCGCGCACCGTTATTTGAATGAAGGTTTCTCCGGCGGCGAGAAGAAACGGAATGAGATTTTGCAAATGCTGCTGCTGGATCCGAAGATCGTTGTTTTGGATGAAATCGACTCTGGTCTCGACATCGACGCCTTGCGGATCGTAGCCAATGGGGTGAACTCCATGCGCAGCGAAGACCGTGGTTTCCTGATTATTACCCACTACCAACGCTTGTTAAACTATATCAAACCGGACTTCGTTCACGTCATGATGCAAGGTCGCATCGTGAAATCCGGCGGTCCTGAGCTAGCCGAACGCCTGGAGGCCGAAGGTTATGATTGGGTCAAGGAAGAGCTGGGCATTGTGGACGAAACGGTTGGTCAAGAAGCCTAATCGGAAGGAGGAGTAGAGAATGACGACACAAACCGTACTTCCGGTAGAAGCGGAGCAATTGAAACAACTTTCCGCGAAGCGCGGCGAACCGGCTTGGCTGACGGACAGCCGGTCGAAGGCGCTGCAGCTGGCGACGGAACTGGAACTGCCTAAATTGGAGAAGACGCGGATTGACCGCTGGGATTTAACGAATTTTGGAAAGCTTGATCAGACCCACGACACAAATCCGCAGCAGCTTCCCGACAGCATTCGATCGCTAGTCGATTTGACGGAGCAGAGCAATTTGCTTGTTCAGCGTAATGCAGATACGGTATTTACTCGTCTGGCACCGGAATTGGCTAGCCAAGGGGTCATCTTCACGGATTTGGAAACGGCAGTCCGTGAGCATGGCGACCTCGTAAAGGCGCACCTTCACAGTGTCGTAAAACCGGACGAAAACCGTTTGTCCGCTTTGCATGCAGCATTGTGGAACGGCGGCGTATTCCTATATATTCCGAAGAACGTGGTGATTGATACGCCGCTGCAGAGCATTTTCCTGTTGGACAATGCGGGAGCTGCGTTTGCGCCGCACATATTGATCGTAGCGGATACGAACAGCCGAGTGACCTACGTGGATAACTATATTTCTGTGGACTTGAATGGAAACATTGTGCATAACGGTGCGGCCGAAGTGGTGGTAAAACCGGGTGCCAAGGTTCAATTTGCCACGGTTCACCATTTGGGCGAGCAAGCGACAGATATGACGTACCGCCGCGCCGTAGTCGAAAACGACGGAAGCATCGAATGGATTATCGGAGAAATGAACAGCGGCGATTCAGCGAGCGAAACGCTGTCCATCTTGAAAGGGAACGGTTCGACCTCTGATGCGAAGGTGATCGCCGTCGGTTCGGGGAAACAACGTTTGAACTACACGACGAAGGCAGTCCATTACGGCAAGAGCTCGACCAGCCAAATGATCACCCGTGCAGTCATTCGGGAAGAGGCGACCGCTATCATCAACGGCATTACGAAGATTGAGAAAGGCGCCACTAAAGCGGATGGTCAGCAAACCGAGAAAGTGCTGATGCTAAGCCCGAAAGCGCGTGGAGACGCGAACCCGATTCTGCTGATTGACGAGGATGACGTCACGGCAGGACATGCGGCTTCCGTAGGGCAAGTCAATCCGGAGCAAATCTACTATTTGATGTCCCGTGGGATTTCCCGTACAGATGCGGAGCGTCTAGTCATCTATGGCTTCCTCGCGCCTGTCGTATCGGATATTCCGTTGGAACAGCTGCAGAAGCAACTGCAAGGCCTGGTGGAAAGGAAGTTGGGACAATGAGCATTCACGCCGAAGAGCTCAAGAAACAATTCCCGATTTTGCAGCAGGAAGTCAACGGGCATCCGCTCGTATACCTCGACAGTGCGGCTTCTTCACAGAAACCGGCTGTCGTAATTGAAGCAATCAAGCATTATTACGAATGGGATAATGCGAATGTGCATCGCGGCGTTCACACGCTGGGCAGCCGGGCGACCGATGCTTACGAGAACGCACGCGAGAAGGTAGCTCGATTCATCGGTGCAGCGCTCCGGGAAGAGATCATCTTTACCCGCGGTACCACTACGGCGTTGAATCTGGTCGCTTCCTCTTACGGGGCGGCAGCTGTCGGTGAAGGGGACGAAATCGTCATTACTCCGATGGAGCATCATAGTAATCTCATTCCATGGCAACAGCTGGCATTGAAGAAGAAAGCAGTATTGAAATACATTCCTCTTCAACCGGACGGTCATATCGATCTGGCGGATGCGGAGAAGACGATCACCTCGAAGACGAAGATAGTGGCAACGGCCTACGTTTCCAACGTTCTTGGCGTCGTGAATCCGATCAAGGAGCTCGCGGCCATCGCTCATCGCCATGGGGCAGTTATGGTCGTCGACGGCGCCCAAAGCACCCCGCATATGAAGGTCAACGTACAGGATCTGGACGCGGATTTTTATGCCTTTTCCGGCCACAAGATGTGCGCGCCTACTGGAATTGGGGTACTATATGGGAAGAAGCAACTGCTGGAATCCATGGAGCCGATTGAATACGGCGGGGAAATGATCGACGATGTTGGGCTGTATGAATCAAGCTGGAAGGAGCTTCCGTGGAAATTCGAAGGTGGGACGCCTATCATCGCTGGCGCAGTTGGGCTGGCGGCGGCCATTGATTTCCTGGAAGGTATCGGGCTTGAGGAAATTCACCGGCATGAGGCTAAACTCGCCGGTTATGCGATGAACCGCCTGTCTGAAATTGAAGGGCTGACTCTATACGGACCGCGTGAGCGCGAAGTGGGCTTGATTACCTTCAATCTACAGGATATTCATCCGCATGACGTTGCAACCGTGCTTGATGCTTCCGGCATCGCCATCCGGGCGGGCCATCACTGCTGCCAGCCGCTTATGCGCTGGCTTGAAGCGAGCGCAACGGCCAGAGCCAGCCTGTATTTGTACAATACGGAACAGGATATCGACCGACTGGCGGAAGCTTTAATCCAAACAAAGGAGTATTTTGGGTGATGCAACTGGACGATCTGTACCGCCGAGTCATAATGGATCATTATAAGAATCCGCGTAACCGCGGGAAGTTTGAGGAAGGCGCGCTGACGGTAGATTTGAACAATCCGACTTGCGGCGACCGTATTTCCCTGCAGCTCATTGTGGAAGATAACGTCGTCAAGGACGCCCGTTTTACCGGGGAAGGCTGCTCCATCAGCATGTCGTCGGCATCGATGATGACGGAAGCCGTCAAGGGCCGGACTTTCGATGAAGCGATGGACCTGGCCGGACGGTTCTCCCGGTTGATGATTGGCGAGTCGGTGGACTTTGACGATTATGAAGATCTCGAGGCCTTATCTGGCGTTAATAAATTTCCTGCCCGCATCAAATGCGCTACGTTAGCTTGGAACGCGCTGAAAAAAGGAATCCAAGCGGATAACTAATCCCCTAAGGAGGTAGCCGAACATGGCCAAGAAAGCACCGGAATTGGAAGAGTACAAATACGGCTTCCGGGATGAACACAAGTCGATCTTTCAATCGGGGAAAGGCTTAACCCGCGAAATCGTAACGGAGATCTCCCGGATCAAAGGCGAGCCTGATTGGATGCTTAATTTCCGCCTGAAATCGCTCGAGCAGTTCGAGAAGATGCCAATGCCTAACTGGGGCGGTGACTTGAGCGAGCTAGATTTTAACGATATTCAATATTATGTTAGACCTTCCGAGAAACAAGGCAAAACGTGGGAAGAAGTTCCGACGGAAATCAAGGAAACCTTTGATAAACTGGGGATTCCAGAGGCTGAGCAGAAGTTCCTGGCTGGCGTCTCCGCCCAATACGAATCAGAGGTCGTATACCACAGCATTCAGAAGGATCTGGAAGATCAGGGCGTCATCTTCATGGATACGGATTCCGCCTTGCGTGAATATCCGGAACTATTCAAGGAGTATTTCGGAACGGTGGTTCCTGCGGCGGACAACAAGTTCGCGGCTCTGAACAGCGCGGTGTGGTCCGGCGGCAGCTTCATTTACGTACCGAAGGGCGTGAAGTGTGAAGTGCCTCTGCAGGCTTATTTCCGGATCAACTCGGAGAACATGGGGCAGTTCGAACGGACGCTGATCATCGCCGACGAGGGCAGCTTCGTACATTATACCGAAGGTTGTACGGCGCCGATCTACAGCACGAACTCGCTGCATAGCGCGGTCGTTGAAATCATCGTGAAGAAGGACGCGCGTGTCCGTTACACGACGATCCAAAACTGGGCACCAAATATCTATAACCTGGTTACAAAACGTGCGGTAGCCGAAGAGAACGCCAACATGGAATGGGTCGATGGGAACATCGGTTCCAAGCTGACGATGAAATATCCGGCCGTTATCCTGAAAGGCCGCGGCGCGAAAGGTAGCGTGCTGTCCATCGCTGTTGCCGGCAAAGGCCAGCTTCAGGACGCCGGTGCGAAGATGATTCACCTGGCGCCGGATACGACGTCGACGATCGTGTCGAAGTCGATCTCCAAACATGGCGGTAAGGTCACTTACCGTGGTCTCGCATCCTTTGGTCGTCAGGCGGAAGGCGCGAAATCGAACATCAAATGCGATACGCTGATTCTCGATAACGAGTCGACTTCGGATACGATCCCTTACAATGAGATCATGAACGACAACATCACGCTGGAGCATGAAGCGACCGTATCGAAAGTATCGGAGGAGCAACTCTTCTATCTGATGAGCCGCGGCCTGACCGAGGAAGAAGCAACGCAAATGATCGTCATGGGCTTTATCGAGCCGTTCACGAAAGAACTGCCGATGGAATATGCGGTGGAAATGAACCGCTTGATCAAGTTCGAAATGGAAGGCAGTATCGGGTAAGATTGAACGCAAGGGGAAA